>NZ_JBIUCP010000034.1:0-45964 GCF_044538765.1 Acinetobacter sp. ABJ-A23_2 | reverse complement strand
CTATTATATACATATATTTTAACTGGATCGTTTAAAGGATAAAATTTTTTCTTCTAAAGTATATAGAAGCCTATTTGTATAAGTTATGGATACGAGAGATTGCCTAACTACTGATTTCAACAACATCTTTGCTCGAAGAGATTTAACTTTTTCCTACCCATGCTAAATTTTAATTAAAGATTGCTAGTTATCCTCTTAAATTTTACTCAAATCACCTTGAGAAAGTATATGAAAGATATTGAAATTTTAGAAGTTAAAGAAATTGATGACCATGAAGAAGGCTTATCACTACTGTTAGAAGATTCTATCAATAGCGGAGCTTCTATAGGTTTCTTAGCTCCCGTAGAAAAGAATGAAGTCTTAAATTATTGGCGTGAAGTCAACCATAAATTAGCACAAGGTAATAGCCATCTATGGATTGCCATACAAGAAGGAAAGGTTGTCGGTAGTGTTCAATTGTCTTTGGTAAGTAAAAAGAACGGCGTTCATAGAGCCGAAGTTGAAAAACTCATGGTTCTGACAACAGCAAGAAAACAAGGAATAGCGACACTACTAATGAATGAACTAGAAAATTTTTCACGAGAAAAGGATTTACGTTTACTCGTCTTAGATACACGTGAAGGCGATGTGTCTGAACTTTTATATAGCAAAATTGGATTTGTTCGTGTGGGTGTCATTCCAAACTTTGCCTTAAGTTCAAATGGGAACTATGACGGCACAGCGATTTATTATAAGAAACTTGTTTGAATTGTTTTTTGGAAATAAGAGGTAATTCAATTTTATTGGGTTTTTCGGCAAAGGGCTCAAATTCAAAAGGAAGTTCAATGATTTTAAAGAAAATTATAATAATGATCTTTTTATTGATGTTTATGAAAAATGAAGCATTTGCTGGTTCGTCTAATGAAAGACTTCTAGCTGAGGGTAAAGATTATTTTGAAGGTATTAATGGTAAAGAACGAGATTACGATAAAGCTTTAGAACTATTTTTAGTGGCTGCAAAACAAGGAAGTCCTTTAGCAGAAGCTCGAATTGCATATATGTATCAAACCGGAACTGGTGTAAATCAAGACTATACCGAAGCTTTTAAGTGGAATCTTAAAGCTGCAAATAATGGAGAGTTACAAGCACAATATAATTTGGCATTGATGTATAAAGATGGTTTAGGCACAGAAAGAAGCGATTCAAATGCCTTTAAATGGTTTAAACAGACAGCACTTCAAGGTGATGTATCCGCTCAAATAGATTTGGGGTTAATGTATCAAAATGGCGAAGGCGTTGATAAGAATGTAGATAAGGCATTCTTTTGGTATAAGACTGCTGCTGCACAAAATGATTTCATGGCTTTTTATTACATGGGAACTTTTTATGAAGAGGGAATCAGTGTTAAAAAAGATGAAAAGCTTGCATTTGATAACTATCGAAAGGCTGCATTATTAGAGTATGGACTTGGCCAATATGAATTAGCTAGATGCTACGAGTATGGTATTGGAACAGATAAGAACATGAGCAAAGCGATAGAGTGGTATGGTAAAGCAGCTAAGAGAGGCAGTGGAGAAGCTATCAAAAAATTAAAAGAACTAGAAAGCAAAAAATTTTAGGTTTTAATCAATCAGTTAACTTATGTTCACTTAAAGCTAACTTCATGATTGATTTTTAAATTTTTCATATATGATATTTACGCCTGATAAGAGTATGATCGATAAAGTTAATTCAATTTTTTTAATATCTTAAATTGAGTTAGTTAGGAATAAAGATGCCAACAGTTATTGTAGAAAATGATATTTCACAGTGGGATGATTTAACCGGTGAGGTTTATCATTTTCCTAAAAGATATAAGGACTTACTCTTAACTGGTGAAAAAGTTATTTATTACAAAGGCAGGATGAAAGATAAAAATTTTGAATCCCGTCGACTAAGTAAGACTCCTCATTATTTTGGTATCGCTGAGGTAGGAGATGTTATTTCCATCAATAAAGACAAAGAACTCTTGGCGGAAATTATTAATTTTAGGCCTTTTGTTCAAGCAGTTGATTTTCAAATAAATAATGAATATCTAGAAAAAATTCCTAAAAATAAGGAAAAGAATTATTGGAGAGATGGTGTACGAAAGATTGATGACGATACTTATAATGCAATTATAAGCCTTGCGAATTTAGGACCTGTTTCAGAAACAAAAAAACTATTATCTAATGAGGATAACCAGAATTTTGAATCTGGAGTAGAAGGTAAACCAACTCTACAAATTACTACTAAGTATGAAAGAGATCAAAAGCTTAGAAAACAAGCAACTTTAATTCATGGTTATACATGTGTTGCATGTGGCTTTAATTTTGAAGAATTTTATGGTGATTATGCGAAAGGATTTATTCATATCCATCACATAGAGCCGCTTTTTTCAGTAGGTGAAAAAGTAGTAAATCCTGAGACGGATCTAGTCCCATTATGTGCAAACTGCCATGCAGTTATCCATCGAAAAAGAGATAAAACATTAACAGTCGATGATCTACAAAAAATGATTAAGAGGAATGTGGTGTAAGTACATACAGACTCAACTTTATGATCAACGAATAAAATAAACACGAATATCCCAACAATATCCGTGTCCGAAAATACTTAAAATGAATGATGCTTTTTCTCTGCCAATTGCATGGTTTGTTTAAGCTGTTTACGATTAAAACCTAGAAACTCAATCACATTTCTAAACAATGCTGGTGCTTTCGCAATCGGGGTATTTATTTTAGGTACAACAGTCATATCTTTACGCCGTTCTATACTTTCAACTACACCCGAGACAACTTCTTCAATAGATACATACTTCCAAATACCAGAGTTACCTTTCCATACAGCTTTACCCGCTGGGTCATTTTGAATACTGTCCATTAATGGTGTTTTAAAGAAAGTTGGATGAAGGCTACCAACACCTATATTTGAGTATTTTAATTCTAGACGAAGACTATCACATAAAGCCCAAACGCCTGCTTTACTCGAAGTGTAGTGCGTGTTTAATGGGGAGTGGACGAAAGCCGCCATTGAAGACACTGCCAGTAAATATCCCTGAGTTTGTTTTACATAGGGTATAGCTGCGCGGAAAGTACGAAATACTCCAGTCAGGTTAATATCGATAGTTCGTTCAAAGGTTTCAGGAGCCATATGTTCTAGTGCTTCCGTTGAGCCTATGCCTGCATTTGCAATTACCACATCAATTTTACCGAAGTGTTTAGCTGCATTTGCCATAGCAGTTTCTAGGCTTTCCAAAGAACGGACGTCGGCAACCCAACCTGCGGCAATGCTTTTTCCACCTAGCTGTTTTGCCTGACTTTCAACTTTGCTCAGGTCTAAGTCTAATAATGCGAGTTTTGCGCCTTTGGCCTGCAATGCTTGAGCAATCGCAAGACCAAGACCACCTGTTGAGCCTGTAATCACCACAACTTTATCTTTTAATTCATACTTCGCCATTTTTAAACTCCTTTAACTTAAGCTTGAGCTGAGCTACTGGAACAGTACGTTTAAGAAAATCAATTTGATTTTTCACCACATGTTCAAAGGCTTGACCTGTGTAAATGTCAAAATGACCGTATGAATAGGTTTTTATTTCTTTGTGAGGTGTACGCTTGGCATGACGTAGTGTGGCTTTTGCAGGAGCAACAGTATCCGTTTCACAAATACAAAATAGAACTGGAGCTTTAATTTTTGGCGTTTTACGTCCCGGGTAATAACGGATAATGTCCAATGCAAAACGTGCTGCCACGTAGTTTTTGTAATTAGGTTCATCTTTAATTATGGACATAATTCCCGAATAAGCGTCTGGAGCAGTCATTAACGCCGTTTCATGCTCTAGTCCTGCAAGTTTGACCATAAGTGGTTCTTTATTCAGCGCAGCCCCTATACGGTCACGCACAGCCAAAGCCGTAAGTTTTGCTGAAGTTATAGGGCTCATGGCTAAACTAGAAGAAAGGCCATCGGTAAATGGGCATTGTGAAACTACTGCGCAAATGTTGGCATCCTGAGCGGCAGTAGCCAACACATGACCGCCAGAAAAAGAACTTCCCCATAAAATAATCTTGTTTTTATCAATATTTGGTAGGCTACGAGCATATGCAATTGCTGCTTTCCAGTCTTCAAGCTGGCTTTGGATATCTAACAATTGTCGGGGTTGTCCTTCGCTATCACCAAAATAGCGATAATCAAACACTAAACAAGCATAACCCTCTGCCACAAAACGTTCGGCAAAAGCAGTTAAACGCATTCTGCGAGTTCCACCCAAACCATGCGCCATTACAATAATTGGTGTAGTGCTCTCGGTGGCTGGACGATATAAATAGGCACTGCATTTCACGCCATTTGAATCAAACTGAATATCTAGTGGTGTTTGTGGCCCATTCTTTAGATTTTTATTCATCGTGTTTCTCTCAATATTTGCTATAACGCTATCATCTGAAAAATAATGAGATAAGGCTTGATGAAAGCCGCCATATTGCTTGACATTTTGCGCCAAAATTTAGATTGGGCAGGTGTTTTAGTCATTTGCTTTTGCTTAAATGCTTTAAGTACACTACTTGATATTTGACGCCAAATTAGAACTATACGAAATGAATGGATTGAATAAGTCGTTGTATAGAAGAAGGATCCCTGAAACTTATGTTCAGTTATTGTTTGAATATCTCGAAAAGCTAGGACATCAGCCAGAAAAGGTTCTTGGTGAACCATGGCCTAAAACAGATTCAAATCATTTGGAAGGCGTCGATATTGATCATTGGGAAAGTCTTCTTGTTATCGCTAAAGATTATTTAAATGACCCTTTCATTGGCTTACATGTGGGCCAAACAATTACAGCTCAACATCTAGGCGTTTTAGGTTCTGTATTTCTTGCGTGTGAAAATTTGGGAGCGGTTTTAGAAAGATTTGAACGCTACCAAAGGCTCGTATATGACGTGGTGCCAGCATCTGTACATATTTACCCAGAGTATGTAGAGCTTTCATGGGATACCACGGACGATCAAACAGTCGGGGGCTTATCTGATGAAACTGGCCGTACCGTTATAGTTCAATTTTGCCGTAGCCTCATTCGAGGAAAAGAAAAACTAAAAGAAATACATTTTATTCATGAACAGCCTGAAAATGTTCAGCCTTATGAGGAGTATTTCGGTTGTCCTGTGCTTTTTGAACAGCCCGTGGCACTTATGCGTTTTGATAAGGAAATGTTAAGTCTACCGCTTAAAAATTCCGATGCAGCCTTAGTCGCTATATTAGAAAAGCATGCCGACAAGTTACTGGCAAGCTTGCCACATATTGATGAAATTACAGATCAAGTCCGTAAACAGATTGCTTACTTACTTCATCAAGGCGAACCAACTATTGAACAGCTTGCAGAACGATTAAATTATTCACGTAGAACTTTACAACGCCGTTTGACCGAAGCAGGCACCAACTTTCGAAAAGAATTAAATATTGTCCGTTACGAATTGGCAAAGTCGTATTTAAAAGATCCTAGGCTACAAATTGTAGAAATAGCCTTACTGTTAGGTTATGCCGAGCACAGCCCATTTACACGGGCTTATAAAGAGTGGTCGGGTAAAACGCCACAACAAGCCCGTGAGGAAATGAATAACTGAGGGTAGAACTTCTTAAAATAAGATGTGCATATGTTTTGAGTGTTTATTCATCATTTAACGCACATTCAAAGTTACTTGGGTTTTCTTTACATCTCACTTTTTTCAAAAAATTCATCATTTTAGGGTCGTAAATACCTGCTTTGGTCAGCTGTATACGTGCCTCGCGCATCATTTTCATATAGTTTAATTGTTCATTTTTAGGAATATCCATCCAGTATTTTGAAGGAATATCACTTTCATATTTGGCAATAATGCCAAACGTTCTATTGAGTTGACTGGCTACCCAAGTTCGTGACTTTTGCCCAAAACCTGCTGGAAATTGGTCTTTACGGATAATGAAGTTGGCTGAAATTTGAGTCAAAGGAAAACGAACGATAGCGCCTTTCTCACCTAGACCCTTGTGTAGCTCAAAAGGTTTAAATGCCACAATAGGAGCGGGTACAATATCAATTTCATGGTTATTAAACTTTGCACCCGCATTGGTGACGTCTACCGATACAGCCTGACCTCCAACATGTTGAACAAGTTTTGGTTGAGCTTCATCGTATTTAAATACCCCAATTTTTTTACCGGCAGCTTTAGCGAGAGTATTGATACTTCTATCATTTACAAATAAATATGCAGGGCCAATTGTGCCTAAGCCTGCAATTTCGTATGGGCCAACCACCATGTTTTTTGCGGCCACCGGTGAGGACAACAGCTTATAGGCATTAATTGCCGTTTTCATATTTGTTAATGCGCCAACGGCATCTAAAGATCCTGTATATTTATTAAACTGACGGCCACGTAAACCGCTAATAATAGCGCCATCACATTTTCCAACTTTCAAATCTTCAGCAGCTACACGTTCATCAACATATGCTTTTAAAGATAGATCAGCTCCCCAATTTTTGGCTTCAAGTGCATAGTCTTTGGCTAAAGCGAAAGCATCTCCCGACTTACCAATGGGGTCATAGACACAGACAGTTTGTTGTTTTGCATAAATACTTGTGGTTAAACATGTGCTTGTAATCAATAAAATAACTTTCAAACGATCCATATTTAATTATCCATTATTTAAATTATAAAAATTATTGTATGAATCTTGGCTAGATTAGATATGACACTTCAATAAAAATTTAAAGAGAAAAAGTCAAAAGATAGCTTTGAGTTGGATCTTATTTTTTTTGTGATTTAGCTATTGTTTAGATAATTTGAGCACTTATCAGTGAGTTAAAATTAAAGAATAGCTGCACACACGTACTATATCAGTTTTTAAGAGCATGTAAAGAGGGTTTTTAAAAATATTTATATAAATTTCAATAATATAGAAGATTTTTTTCGCATTGCAATTTAGCCTAAGCAAATTAATAACTTTAGTAGCCAAAAGGCGATTTAGCAAAAAATCTCTATAGTAACTAGTAACCACAAATGCAGGTCGTAAATTTAGGATGTAGTGAGTAACTCAGATCGCTAGGGCAAATATAAAAGTGTAATTACATTTTGTAGAAGGCTGCCTAGAGAATTATTCTGACTAAAAATAGAAATAGGGTTGTCAGAATAATTAAGAGCGCTCAGGCTCAGCAGACAGAGGCACAAGCTTAATAATTGACCACAGTAAAGAATAAACGGCGCAGCAACAACCTAGAGTAGCAAGAGTCTTATATAGGTAGATTTCTACATATCTTATTTAACATAATATACATTATACGAACAGTTATATAATTCACTATTAAGTCCTTGATTCTGTTGTTGTACGTTTAGCTATACTTGTTGCCTCTACAAAGAATCATGAATTATTTTAGATGCGTATTATGCAATTTATAAAAAAGACCTTTGTTAAGGTCTTTTTGCACAGTTAAATTAATTTCATAATTTTATTTTGAAGAATTCCAATAATTGACGTAATTCAACTGTTGAATCCCTCGTTCTACAAACTCAGCATTTTGCCATTGTTTTACATCAACATCGCGTTTTATCAGCTTGGCCTTTAATGCAGTCTGCACACCTTCTTGTAGATGCCCTAGATAATATTCATCCAAAAGTGGTGAAAAAACTGTTTTTAAGGCTTTGTCTTGTAGACTCAATGCATAGAGTTCTGTTGGTAATCCTGCATTTTTAGTGACAAGTTGAATGGCATTATCACGGTTTTCAGGCTGTGAAACCCAATGTGCTGATTGTAAAACCGTATTGACCAATGTTTGTACGATTTCAGGATGTTGCTTAATAAACTCACTACGGCCCACCAAACCTGATTGAATTGTTCCAGCACCATCTTGTCTCTGCCTAGTACTCAGTGGAACCTCTACAATTTTCTGTTGTTTGAGCGCTAGAATTGGCATTAAACCCCAGCTAGCATCAATTTGCTTCGCTGCAAGTGCTGCATTGGCCGCAGCAGGATCCAAATTAATAATGCGGAAATCTTTTTCAGTAAAGCCATATCGCTCGATATATTGATCAAACGATAATTGCATAGCAGTTCCTTGAAAAATTGCTATTCGTTTACCTCTTAACTGTTCAAGACTGATATATCCTTTATTTGGCAAAACACCCAAATAAGCATCTATGTGCCGACCAGTTGCTACCAATAAAGTAGTATCGATTTGATTCGATTTACCAATAATGGCTGCTAAGTCACCTAAAAAAGCAAAATCTAATTGCTTATTGGCTAAGGCTTCATTAATTACAGGCCCTGCACCTTTAAAAAATTGCCATTCAACCTGAATGTTTTTCTTTGCGAATTCTTTTTCAAGTAACTGATTTAAATATATATAATCAACTAATGGTGTGCCGCTACTGTGTCTTTCACTACTGCTTAGATCAGGTACAGCAATTCTAATTTTTACAATGTTTTCAGTCTGATTTGTTGTTTTTGATGGTGCTGATGAAGATGGTTTGAAAATAAACAGTAGCAAAGCGACAAAAATAAGTGCAGGAATAATCCAGATAAATCGATTACGTTTTGATAGTGTAGCCATATCGTTTTTCTCAACAACATATACAACGTCACTGCTTAACAACAGTGACGTTTTGCATGTTTAAAATAGTCTTTAGTTGGCATTTAAAACGGCGTGAAGCTTGGCTTTTTCGAGTTGTTCTGCTGATAAATCTTTGGGTAATGTGGTTTTACCTTTTAAGCCATGTACACCAGTCGTTACTTCACCGGCAAGCGTAATTCGGCGTACAACGCGATGTTGATCGCCATAATCGTTAACTGCATAGTGCTGTGTAGAGCGATTATCCCAAATCACCACATCTCCTTCCTGCCATTGCCAACGCACTGTATTTTCTGGACGCGTTACTTTTTCTTGTAAAATATTAAATAAAAGCTGCGAATCACTTTGACTAAATCCTACAAGTCGTTTGAAAAAATGCCCAAGTAATAGGCTTTTCTTGCCAGTTTCTGGATGTAATACGACTACTGGATGCTCTGTCTCATACTTGGTAGATACAAAAATTTTCTTCAGTCTTTCGAGTTGTTCTGGCTCGACATTTTGTTTTGGTCCACCATAGTCATATTCATTTGAATGTACAGCTACCAACTGCTCAGCAAATTGTTTTAAAAGCTCTGGAAGATCTTCATAAGCAGTTTCAGTATTTGCCCAAGTGGTATCGCCGCCTGTTTCAGGGATGATTAGGCTTCTCAAGATACTAATTTTAGGATAGGCATCCACAAAAGTGACATCAGTATGCCAAGAATTGGCGCGTGCACCTTTTTGTGAGTCAAGTTCAAAAATAAAATCTGTGCCATCCACCGCTGGTACTGTTGGATGTTTAACGGGTGAACCAAACAATTCTGCAAATTTCTCTTGTTCGGTGTCCCCCAAATGTTGCTGGCCACGAAAGAACAGTACTTTATGCTCTAGTAGCGCATCGTGTATAAACTGAACTGTAGATGAATCAAGCTCAGAGCTTAAATGAATGCCTGATATTTCAGCCCCAATTCGACCAGTTAATTTTTTAACTTGTAGTTGTTGTGCTGGTTTCTGAATAAATGTAGTCATGTTAATTTCCTGTCGTAATATATGACTGAATTTTTATCAGAAACGGCGGCTTATTCTGTTATTTCAGAGACAATCCATCACGTAAAAAATTATTTTGATATTTAAATAATTAATAACACGCACATATGAAAATTAAATATGAAATTATATTTTTTTGAAATTTGAATAAATTTTAACTCTGATAAGCTGTTTAAAATCTTAGTTTATATCTCTGATTTATCATGAAAGCATCATCAATTATCGAGTTTAGGAATCCTATCTCAAAATATCAGAATGATTTTGACGGCGGACAATCTACTGACCATCAAATTATAACGAATGAATTTATTCATAAAAGTATTCGTATTTTAGAAAATTATCAGGTTATTCAATCTTTATCTAATACAGAGAAATCTACGCTTGTTCAGCATTTAAAAATAAGAAAGTATTATCATAATCAAACGATATACAATCAAAATGATCCGTGTACTGATATCAATATTTTGCTTGAAGGCGCGCTTAAACTTGGCTGGAGCACATCTCAAGGTAAATATCACACCGATATTTTTGTGCCCTCAGGTACATTAATCAATATTGTTCCGATCGTAACGGGTCAACCCCTACTTCACGACCATATTGCACAAGGTAGAACGGTAATTGCCAACCTTCCTGGGCAATTGTTTATGGATGTCATCAGAAATAACGCAGATGCTTTATTCATGGTGTTGAAATTAATCTGTGTAAGAACACAGCTAAATCGTGAACAAAATTTCATTTATTCAACTGAAACATTGCAAACTCGTCTCGCTAAAAAACTAGTTTTTCTAGTGGATTATCATTCCTATCAGGACAAAGATAAAATTTTATTGAATCTCAAATTGAGTCAGGAAAATCTGGCAGAGCTTTTGCAGACTTCAAGACAAAGCATTAATAAAGAACTAGCAGCACTTTCGAATCAAAACATCATTGAGGTTAAATATAACCAAATCTTTATTTTGGACTTTGAAAAACTAAGCGATATTGCTCAGACTCATCAGTTCAACAGTACCACTAAGTTTCTTTGATATATCTGCTTTTGTCATAATGATATGATTTTATTAGGAGATAACTGTCAGAATAGAAACAGAATAAAAATTTGTCATATTTACACTAAGCATTTTAGTCGCTTTGTTGGATAAAACATGACAGATGTAAATATCAATAACCAACCTAATATTTTATTGATTGTGGCAGATGATTTAGGCTTTTCAGATTTAGGTGCTTTTGGCGGAGAAATCAATACACCTCATTTGAATGAATTAGCATTAAACGGCTTAAGACTTACTAATTTTCATACGGCGTCAACCTGCTCCCCCACTCGTGCGATGTTACTTTCAGGCACTGACCATCATTTAGCTGGTTTAGGGACCATGGCAGAGGCCCTTACCCCAGAACTCGAAGGTAAAGAAGGCTATGAAGGTGTATTAAATAACAAAGTTGCCGCATTACCAGAGTTATTAAAAGATGCGGGTTACTACACCATTATGTCTGGGAAATGGCATTTGGGTCTAAAACCAGAATATTTTCCAATTAAAAAAGGGTTTGAGCGTTCTTTTGCACTATTACCTGGTGCAGCTAATCATTATCTATTTGAAGCGGATATTCCAGAAGACCAAATTCCACGCTTACTTAAGTCTACAAAAGGGCTCTATGCAGAAGATGATAAGTTTTCGGAAGAACTACCTCAAGGGTTTTATTCATCCGATTATTTTACTACTCGCCTTCTAGACTTTTTACAAGATGATGAAGCACGTCAAGGACGCCCTTTTTTTGCATACTTACCTTTCTCTGCACCACACTGGCCACTTCAGGCACCTCAGGAAGATATCGATCGATATAAAGGACGCTATGCAGATGGCCCCGTTAAATTGCGTGAACAGCGCCTTGAGAAACTCAAACAACTTCAACTGGTAGATCCGGAAACAACGATTCACCCTGTCCTCGCTAGAACTCCATTCTGGGAGAATCTTACTCAAGAGCAACGTGATAAGTCTTCAAGAATTATGGAAGTCTATGCGGCCATGGTAGATCGTATGGATCAAAACGTTGGACGTGTGGTGGAATACCTCAAAGATCGAGGGGAATTGGACAATACCATTGTTATTTTTCTATCAGACAATGGTGCAGAAGGTGCTCAACTTGAAGCTCTCCCCGTCTTTGGCGGCCAACTTAATGAAATTATCGAGCAATATTACGACAACAGTATTGATAATATTGGACGAGCAAACTCATATGTTTGGTACGGAGAACATTGGGCACAAGCAGCCACCGCTCCTGCCCGTCTATATAAAGCACATACTAGCGAAGGTGGAATTAGAACAGTTTCGTTCATTCACTATGCAGGGTTTAAACGCCAAAATCAGATCAGTCACGAATTTTTGACAGTCATGGATTTACTACCAACCCTACTGGATTATTTAAATATTCAGCATCCCGGTCAGGTGTATAAAGGTCGTCAATTGGTACCACTGAGTGGACGTTCGATCTTACCTTATTTACAAGTACAACAAGACCATATTCACAGTGAAGATCATGTCACAGGCTGGGAGTTATTTGGTCAAAAGGCTCTGCGCAAAGGGGAATGGAAAGCGCTCTTCATCCCTGCGCCAAATGGTCCAAATCGCTGGCAGCTATATAACCTTAAAGATGATAAAGGCGAAACTCAGGATTTGGCAAAACAATATCCAGAAAAGCTCGATGAATTACTCAAAGAATGGGCAACTTATGTGAAAGAAAATGGTGTGATTGAAAATGTGCAACAACGAAGACTATTACAGAATGATCAGTTAGAACCGTTTGAAGCATAAAATAACGAAGAGATTAGTCTTTAGATTGAACTAAGCCAGCACCTCATGCTGGCTTTTATATTTGCTGCCTGAACAGTATTTTAAAAGGCCTATGTTTTAAAAAATTACTATTAGATATAAAGATAAGATCATCAAAATATAAACTTAAGTTTGTACTGATAATGACAGTGTTCAATTACATAAAAATTAAAATCATCACAAAGAAAACACAAATGGAGTCATTAATGTCAGTTCAGAAGCACACCTTTCATTTCAAGAGAAAAAGATTAGTTTTAAATAAAATCACGCAAAGTCTGTTTATTTCATTTATAGGGTGTGCAGGATATTCATCTATTGTCTATGCCGAAGACACTTCTTCTACAGCGGTAACGGAAGCCAGTACGTCAAATTCACAGTCAAACAGTAAAGCAGATGATGTCATTCAGCTTGCAGATGTTATTGTGACTACACGAAGACGTGAAGAAAAAGCACAAAATGTTCCAACACCCATTAGTATTTTAAGTGCTAAAACACTGGAAACACAAAAACTCAGTAAACTTGAAGATCTACAACAAGCCCTACCCAGCCTTAATGTTGCTTTCTTAAACCCACGTCAATCGAGTGTAGCAGTTCGAGGTTTGGGTAATAACCCAGCCAGTGATGGTTTGGAAGCTAGTGTTGGGGTCTATCTGGACAATGTTTACTTAGGTCGTCCCGGCATGGTTGTATTTGATTTATTAGATATTGCTCAACTCGAATTATTACGCGGGCCACAAGGGACATTATTTGGTAAAAATACTACGGCGGGCTTATTAAACATTAGTTCAAAACAACCTACCTTCGACCCAGACCATTCTGCTGAAATTTCTTTTGGCTCACGCAATTATTTGCAAGCTAAAGGAACGTTTTCAGATGCTCTATCTGAAAATGTGGCAGGCCGACTCTCATTTTATAAAACAACTCAAGATGGTTTTATTCATAATACCTATAATGGTAAAGATTATAACAATACAGATCGCGAAGGTGTCCGCGGTCAAATTCTCTGGAAACCGCAAGAGAATTTTAATTTACGTCTAATTGCAGATTACAACAAACAAGATGACGATCAAGGCGCGATGGTCGTGTACTACGCTGGGCCAACGTTTAACAGTACCGTATATGGAAATAACTACAATCGTTACTTAGAAAATGCCACACAGTCAGGTGCCAAAAATCTTTATACCAATTGGAAAGATAAACAGATTCATTCAGATGCCCCACAACATATGTCTGTTGGGCAAGGTGGTGGTTCGGCAGAAGCCAATTGGTCACTAGATAGCGGTAAAAAAATTACCTCGATTAGTGCATACCGCTTTTGGAACTTCACTCCAACCAACAGTGATTTTATTAGCTCAAATGCATTGACGAATGCCGGTGTTTCGGTTCGAGATAAACAGTATTCTCAAGAGCTACGTCTAACATCTGCTGGAAATCAAAAAGTGGATTGGGTAACGGGCCTATATTACTTTCAGCAACAGTTAGACAATACGACTTTCTCTTTATATGGAGATACGGCGGACGCATTCTATCTTTACAACGTTCCGAGCGTGAGAACCTTAATTGCAAATGGCCAATCGAATATTTTGAATAATCGAGATTCATATTCATATGGAACAACTGAGACAAAAAGCTCAGCATTATTTGGTCAAAGTACATGGCATGCGACACCGAAGCTAGACATTACTACAGGTGCACGAGTCACCTATGAAGATAAATCTGCCAGTATCTATAGAACCGACCCTATTGGCGGTACCCCAGTTTCAGGTTTAAGTGTGGCAGAGCGTAATTTACTAAATGCCCAGCTTGGCGCATACGACTCGGGTGAACTGAAGCAACATGGTTTAAGTTACTCTGGCTTACTGACTGGCAGCTATCGGGTAAATCCGAGCACACTCGCCTATGCAACGTATTCACACGGCGAGAAATCAGGTGGCTTTAATCTAAGCATTGGTTCTGCACCAGCAGCAGGTGCTAACTCGTTAAAGGTTGATCCTGAAAAAGCAGATAACTATGAAATTGGACTAAAACAAAATTTTCTAAATAATACCTTACAGCTCAATAGCAATATATTCTGGATTGATGTTTCTGACTATCAAACCACAAGCTATGAACAAGTCGGTAACTCTGTCGTGAGTGTATTGGCAAATGCAGGTAAAGTACGCAGCCGAGGGATTGAACTCGATGCAACCTATCAGCCTATTCGTCGCCTTACACTTAATTTTAATGGTTCTCTTAACGATACTACCTATACAGAATATAAAAATGCCCCTGCTCCATCCAATATCAGTATTCCAACAGGTGTAAATACACAAGATCTTTCTGGAGAACGTGTATATGGCGTACCGAAGTGGATTGCAAATTTCAACTTCCGTTATGACTTAGCTGAACACAATAACTGGCAGCCTTATGTTTCAGGAAGTTATGCTTGGCGAGATTGGTCATATGGCTCTTTAGATAATAACCCGTACAGTGTCATTAAAGCCTATGGATTAACAAATGCGAGTTTAGGTGCTCGACATCGTATTGGTGAAAATGAACTGGATGTTGCGCTATGGGTAAAAAACCTCACCAATGAAACCTATGTGACCAATACATGGAATTCTTCTAATGGTATTGTTCTCGCTAGTTTAGGTCAGCCTCGTACCATTGGTGCAACCGTGAAACTTAGCTTTTAACAAATAAAATGCTCAATCATTGCAGCATTGGCTCCTAAAAAGCCATGCTGCAAATTTTGTATAGAGTTATGGCGTATTTAGAATAGCGTCAATCTGAGTCAGCTCATCTGCACTAAACACCGTGTTTTGCAATGCTTTTAAGTTTTCGATGATCTGCTCTGGACGACTAGCACCAATGATTGTCGATGTAATCCGTTCATCACGTAAAACCCACGACAATGACAATTGAGCCAATGTTTGGTCTCGACGCTTTGCTATTTCATTTAACTGCTGTATTTGCTGTAGCTTCAATGAAACGAGATGCTCTGACTGTAAATAGCGACTACCACGCCCAATACGTGAGTCTTCAGGTACACCATTCAGATATCGTCCAGCCAATAGGCCTTGAGCCAGTGGTGAGAATGTAATTACACCAAAACCCTCTTGCTTAGCTGTCTCTGTTAAACCCTGCTCAATCTGACGTTCAAAAAAATTGTAAATCGGTTGATGCAAAGTAAGTGGAACGTGATAGGCCTGAAGCAATTCTATTAACTGTAAAGTTAATTCTGGTGTATATCCAGATGAAATCCCCACATAGAGTGCTTTACCTTGCTGCACAATATCGGCAAGTGTCTTGGCTGTTTCTTCAAGTGGTGTTTCAGGGTCATAGCGATGTGAATAAAAAATATCGACATAATCAAGCCCTAGTCGCTGTAAGCTTTGATCAAGACTAGCCATTAGGTATTTTCGGCTGCTACCACCTTGTCCATAAGGTCCAGGCCACATGTCCCAGCCTGCCTTTGTCGAAATAATGAGTTCGTCTCGATATGGCTTGAAGTCAGTTTTTAAAAAGTGCCCAATATTTTTCTCTGCACTTCCAAAGGGTGTTCCATAATTATTGGCTAGATCGAAATGATTAATTCCATGATCAAACGCCGTGTAAAGTACCGATTTTTGTTGTTGAATTGGAGTGTCATCTCCAAAGTTATGCCAGCAACCGAGTGACAATGGTGGTAATACCAAACCACTATTTTTAATTTTTCGATATTGAAATGATTGATATCGTTCTGAATTTGCGAGATACATACTTTGTCCTTTTATTCGGCAGCAGCCAAGAGGCCGAGGTTTTGTCTTAATGTTTGACCTTCGTATTCTTTGCGGAATAAATTGCGCTGTTGAAGGATGGGAATAACCAGATTGACAAAGTCTCTAATTCCATTTGATATGACGGCAGGCATAATGTTAAACCCATCTGCTGCACCACTAATGAACCACTCCTCAAGCTGGTCGGCGATATATTCTGGCGTTCCAACCAAACAAAAATGCCCTCGTCCCGATGCAATACGTTGATAGAGCTGTTTAATGGTTAGACCCTGCTCTTGCCCGAGTGCCTGAATTAATTTCTGGCGACTTTGCTGCCCTGTTTGGGTTTCAGATAAATCTAAGGAAGCTAAAGGCTGATTCACATCAACATCGCTTAAGTCAAAATTGCCCAACATTCTTCCTAAAAGCCCAAGGCCAATGTCATCATCAACGAGTTCATCTAAAAGCTGTTGCTGTTTCTCAGCCTCTTCATGCGTATGTGCAACAAGCACATATACACCCGGCATGACCACTAACTCATGTTCTTGGCGATCAAAGTCTTCAAGACGTTGCTTTACATCACTATAAAATTGCTGTGCAGCGGCTAAGTTAGATTGCGCAGTAAAAATGACATCTGCCGTACGAGCTGCCAGATTTTTGCCTCGTTCTGAACTACCTGCCTGAACCACTACAGGGTGAGACTGTGGGCTTGGGCTAATATTGAGTGGACCTTTTACCTGAAAAATATCACCGCAATGATTGAGCGTGTGTACCTTATCTGGATTAAAGAAAATACCTCTGGCTTTATCATGAATAGCTGCATCTTCATCCCAACTATTCCAAAGTCCTTTTACCACATCGTGAAATTCTTCAGCACGTGCATAACGGTCTTGATGTTTGACATGTTCCTTTGTACTGAAATTTTTCGCTTCAAGTGCAAAATCAGTGGTGACGAGGTTCCAGCCTGCACGTCCAGCAGAAATCTGGTCTAAAGAGGCAAATTTTCTTGCGAGATGATATGGCTCATTGTAGGTTGTTGTGGCTGTTCCAATGAGTCCAATATGACGGGTTTGTGTCGCAATTGCCGAAAGTAATGTGAGAGGTTCAATCTCGTTACCCCGAATTTTGCCTGATGTTGCAGTTGCTGGATCAACAGCTAAGCTATCGGCAAAAAAAATGGCATCAAATTTCCCCTCTTCAGCTATTTTTGCTGCACTTAAGTAGCGCTCATAGGGGCTTAGGTTTAATTGGCTCGCTGGATGTCTCCAACTGGCCAAATGATGGCCATAACCGTCTAAAAATAAATTAAGGTGAAGCTTTCTTGTAGACGAAGGATTACTCATTTTAATCAGTCCAATGGATGGGTGTACACCTCGAAAAAAACGAGGCGTACTAGACATACTTTTTAGAAATTTTTACGGAATGAAATGCCAAAATAGCGTTCATCATCTCTAGGGACTTGACGAGTAATACGGCTACCATTTGTGCTCAGTAAGGTCGCATATGATTTATCCGTTATATTTCGTACATTCAATGCCAATCGCCAGTCAGAAGCAGTATCAGCTAAAGCAATGCTCGCATTCAAAAGTCCATATGCACCCTGAATGGTGTTTTGGTTTTGGTCGAGACTGAACTGAACTTTGCTTTGCCATGCATATTGGGTTGAAAGTTCAATTTGTTTGTTATTTGCCAGAGTAAAATAGCGATCGAGCTGAGTATTAAATTTCCAATCTGGAGAAAATGGCAGCGGCTTACCATTTACATTTGGGCAAGAGGTATCGGCAGCTGGACATTTGAAGTCATCAATTCGTGCATGTGTATAGGCACCTGAAAAGTTTAATGCCCAATTTGGATTAATCTTATATACCGAATCAATTTCAGCGCCATAGGTAGAGACACTTCCTGCATTAACCAAGCGGGTTATCGGGAAACCATTTGGATCGAGGGTTCTAAAATTTGCCTGATAGTTATCATAATCAGTGTTAAATAACGCCACATTGACGCGCAGACGATTATTCAGCCATTGAGATTTGAGACCAAGTTCGTAAGAGTTAGCCGTTTCTGGATCAATGACCGGTGTATCATTTTGCTGCATATTAAAATAAACGTTATATGCAGGACCTTTATAACCTCTCGAATAGGTAAAATAGCCCAATATATTCGGTGTAAAGTCATATTGAGGTCCAATGCGGCCTGAAACTCCAGTTTCACTGGTTGATCCATCACTGCTAAATGAAGAGCGAATGGCATTTCGGACACCTACACTGCTTGGAACAGTTGAAACTCGACTGTGATCATAAGACAACTCATCTCGAGTAACACGTAAACCAGCAATCCATCTCAACCGATTTGTGAAATGAAAGGTACCTTCACCAAATGCAGCATAGTTGGTGCTGTCTGTGTTATAGATTGCCTTACCAAAATCTACGATATAGGCGTTAGAGGCATTGTTGTACCAAGTTGACTCGCGTTGATAAGTCTCATCGTTTTTGTTCTTTGAAAAATATAGACCCGCGACATAATCAAAAAAACCATGATCGAGCGGTTTAATTCTAATTTCTTGAGAAAATTGCTTACTGTTAACATGACCTAAATCGGCAATTCCAGCAAAATTTGGTGTCGGAGCAGCAAGCTGATCACTGTCACCAATCTGTGTGTTTTTCCATTGGCGAAAGGCTGTAATGGATGATAATTGATGATTGGTTAATGTCCAGTCTGCCGTAAGCGCTACACCCTGATTGGTATCATCAGTCGACGCTTGAGTATTTTCAACTGTACTTCGATTGGTTGGAGATGCCACAACAGGCGATAATGCTGCTGCATAGTTGGCATCAGTATTTTTAACCACAATGCCTGTTGGGGCACTTCCTTTTTTATGCAGATAATCGGCAGTAAAGCCCAACACTAAACTATCGGTAGGCGTATATTCAAATTTGGTTCTAAACCCATAGTTTTTATAGCCATTAACATCTTGATTGGTTGTAAGGTTATCTACATTGCCATCAAAATTACCTAATAGCGCCGAGACATTGGCAGTTAATTTTTCAGGAATTAATGTACCAGATGCTCCTAGTTTAATTCGTTGTTCACTATCGTTAGTGGCATAGGCATCAATATAACCAGAAGTTTCACTGGTTGGATTTTTGGTCACAATATTGACTACACCTGCCGATGCATTTTTACCAAAAAGTGTTCCTTGCGGACCACGTAGGACTTCAATACGATCCACATCTAACAAATCAAGTGTTGCTTGCCCCGGTCGGCTATACACAACACCATCTATCACTGTTGAGACTGAAGGTTCGACACCCGGTGAAGTGGTAACAGTTCCAATACCGCGAACAAATAAAGAAGTATCCTTATTGGAAGCTCCAGCCCGAAAGTTAACACTCGGTACTTGTGTTACCAATGTTTCAAGTGAGTTCCGCTGTTGCTTATCAAGTTCCTTTCCACTAATGACTGAAACGGCAACAGGTACTTTTTGAAGTGATTCTTCACGGCGTGTTGCTGTCACAACAACCGTTTCTAATTGAGCCACATCCTCTGAAGAACGTGCGGTGCTTGAGACTGTTTCTGCATGAGCTTGTCCCCAAACTGACAAGATACTCAGCGAAAGCAGACTTAAATTTAAAATTTTTTGTTTAGTTGCTGACGTGAACGGATCACGCGCTACATTTTTCGAATGTATCGACATTATTTACCCCATAATTAAGTTTTAAAAGACGGCGTTTATTTCACGGATTTCAAATATTCGTACTGCTGAGTTGGTTTCCAGTAGGTCTTTAAATTTGATTGTTCAAGTGCTTGATTTACAAATGACGGATTAATCCAGCTTTTGACGTCAATATTTTTGCGTATCAACCCTTGTTGCGTAGCCAAAGTAATTTTTTGCTGCAATTGTTGGGTGTAATAACCATCAAATAGCGGTGAATATAAAAACTTCAGATTTACACCATTGAGTTCCTGAGCATATATAGATGCCGGATAACCCGATTGGGTAAAAAAGAGTGCGACTTGTGGTACTCGATTTTGCTCATTTGAGAGCCAATTCAGCCCTTTTACAACCTGAGTCACAACTTGTTGTGTTTCATTTGGATGTTGTCGAATAAACGATTGACGACCTAAAAACACACCTTGAGTAGATCCTGCACCATTTAACTGACGACTACTGATAGGCAAGTTAACGATGTGTTTATCACGTAACGCAAAAAATCGAGAAGGTCCCCATGACGCATCAATTTTTTTTGCGGCCAAAGCAGCGTTGACGGCGTTAAAGTCTAAATTGACCACTCGCACATCGCTGAGCTTTAAACCTTGGCTGTTCAATGCACTCACAAATGACAATTCATCTGCTGTTCCTCTTAATAAACCAACGCGTTTTCCTTTTAATTCAGCAAAATTTTTGATCGAAAGATCAGATCTTACCGCTAGATAATTGGTGATGCCACGCGCCGTTGGAACAAGTAATTGGGTATCTAATCCATTGGCTTTAGCAATGATTGGAGGTAAATCCCCTAAAAAGGCGAAATCCAGTTGATTGTTGGCCAATGCTTCATTAATGGCTGGTCCAGCACCTTTAAAGAAATGCCATTCCACTTTGACATTTTTTTTTGCAAGTTCTTGCTCAAGCCATTTTTTGTTGTAAAGCACATCAACAACTCCACCACCCGCGTGTTTTTGACCAGCAGTCAAATCGGGAGAACCAATTCGGATTGTTTTAAGGCTTTCAGCATAACTGGCATGTCCAAAAGCCAATAAGCTCAGCAAGATCAATTTTTTAAAAATTGGTGGTTTCATTATATCTTCCACATTTTTTATTGATAAATCAGCGTCGTATTATTTAGACACTTAAGACGTAGATGGCTTAATTTGCTTACTCGTTTTACCATCGATATCAACAGGAACATCGCCTGCCAACGTAACGCGTCGCATGATACGCAAGGCATTACCATAATCATTGACGGCTAAATGCTGAGTGGCACGGTTGTCCCAAATAGCGACATCTCCGTCCTTCCACGTCCAGCGAATCGTGTTTTCTGGTTTGGTAATACGATCTTGAAAAATTTCAAACAGCTTGTTGGACTCTTTAGCAGTCAGACCTACAAATCGTTTAAAAAATTGACCTAAAATTAAGGTTCGTTTACCTGTTTCAGGGTGCACTCTGACCAATGGGTGTTCTGCCTCATAGACCGTTGAAGCAAAGATTTTTTGATGTCGTTTTACGACTTCATCACTTGCAGAAGGCCGAAAACCACCATAATCAAAATCATTGGTGTGAATCGCACGGAGCTGATTGGCAAGAAGCTTTAGCGGCTCTGGCAATTCATCATAGGCTGCTTCTGTATTTGCCCATGTGGTATCGCCCCCTCGATTGGGCGTAGTTACCGCTCTTAGAATGCTAATTTTTGGATAATTTGATACAAAGGTGACATCGGTATGCCAAACGTCTGCACGACCGTCATGACGGGAATCAAGCTCAAATATATAAGTCGAACCCTCTGCCACAGGAACAGTAGGATGAGAAATAGGTTGCCCAAGCAATTCTGCAAACTTTTCCTGCTCTTGATCGGTTAAATGTTCCTGATTACGGAAAAAAATAACTTTATGTTCCAGCAATGATTGCCTGATTTGATTCAAGACCTCAGGGTTAAGGTTTGAAGATAATTCAACACCATTGATTTGCGCACCGATACGACCCGCTAAAGGAATTACATCGATTAACTTACTCACTGGTTTTTTTATTAATAAATCTGCCATATCATCGTTCTCGTCATTGATGATATGAGTTTAGAAATTACACCTTTTAAATTCTGCAACAAAAATTACATAGCATTTCTGCATTTATGAAAAATTATTCATAATTCGTCATAATCTCTTTAGTGCAGTAAGGCTTTTAATTTGTCGATGTCTTTGACGGAGATATGATTGTATTTTGTTTCTATAATGCCTTCTTCAACAAACCACTGAATTTCCTTTCTGATACTTTGTCTCGATATTTTTAAAAGCTCAGCTAGATTTTCTTGTGAGAGTTTTAATAAAACCTCAATGCCTTTTTGAGTTTGGGTCGAAAAAAATTCGATTAAATAGATGAGCTGTCGCGCAATTTGTACCTTTAAAGGTTGTGTAGAGGTGTGATAGATATCATTGTCTAAAAGACGTGTTCTCTGACATACCAGTTTTAAAACCTGATATAACATGCGTGAATTGTGCTGTATGGTGTGCTTAAAGATATGTTCTGGAATGGTCGCTATCACAGTTGCTTCGTGTGCAACATATTCATGCTCTAGCGCAGATTCAGAAATAAGATAGACAATATTTAATAGTGCGCCTGTAGGGATAAAACGATGAATAAGATATTTCCCATCGTATGAATTCCAGCCTAACTTGAGTACACCGCTTAAAACAATGATCAGTTCACGACAGTCTTGATTTCTCGAATATAGCACTTGCCCTTGATAAAGGTGTTTTATCTTAATTTGATTAAATAACTTCTGCTTTTCTTCAAGCGAACATGCGTCCATAAATTCACATTCTGACAGCATTTGTTCAGCCAGTTTTTTATATTCAAAGGTAATGTTGAAATCTTGATAACGATTGATATGAGTTTGATCTAATAAATCTAAAAAATGATCATAGTTATTTCTTCTTTTATCGTTATAAACAAGTGTTGTCATTCGCCATCTCACCATCAAATTGAAGCTCTAAAATAGACCATACAACCTAATCGTGAAATTCAAGTTTAATATAAATTTAGATTAAACAATTATATGAAAATCAAGATCTCAAATTTGGATCTTGATTTTCTTTCGTCTCGTTTATTTTGATAGAACTTAAGACTTAGGCGATGTAATGACTGATAGTTTATCAACGCCTACCCGTTCTATGCTGGCCAGTAACTTGGCAACCGTACCATATGGAACCGTCTCATCTGCATTCAGGTTCAGAGCCAGTTTAGGATTGGCTGCTTTACGCGTTTGAATGGCCTGTTCGAAGTGTTCAAGAGTGACTTTATCTTTATCCAGATAAATTTCCCCTTTTGGATTAACACTAATGACTACTGCCTTGGTCTGATCTGTCACTTGTGTTGGGGCAGCCTTAGGTAAGTTTACCTTAACAGTATTGGTCAGTAAGGGTGCCGTGACGATAAATACAATCAACAGAACCAACATCACGTCCACTAGAGGGGTAATGTTGATCTCGCTGACGACATCATCTTGTTCCGATGTTGAAATGGCCATTATGCATATACCTTTTCTTTATTGTGGGTATGGCTTAACTCGCTGGCTGGAATGCTCGTATTTGTTGTTTTTGCCTTGACTGTCTTAAGCTGGAAACCTGATTTTTGGTTTAGGCTGACAAAATCGGTCGCAAAGTCATCTAGTTCTGCCCCGATAGTTTTTACTTTACGCACGAAATAGTTATATGCCAGTACCGCTGGAACAGCCACTGCAATCCCGATGCCTGTTGCAACTAGTGCTTCACCAATCGGCCCTGCAACGACATCCATACTGGCATTACCCGAATGAGCAATGGCCTGTAAAGCATGGATAATCCCAAAGACTGTACCAAATAACCCAATGAAAGGTGCATTATTACCAATTGATGCGAGCAAGGCAGAGCCTTTTTCTAGCTGGCGACGTTCAGACAAAATTTGTTTGCGTAAATGACGCTCAAGTAAATCTTGACGACTCCAACTATGTTGTAAATCTTGATGAGTATCATCGTCTGCATCGGCAAGTGTTTTAAAACCAGTATTTGCAATGCGTGCCACTGGTCCTTGCCCTACTTCCGATTTTTGAATCGCATCTTGCAGATTTTTGGCACTCCAGAATTCTTCTGCAAAGGCTTTGCTTTGGCGGTTGGCTTTTTGGGTTTGAACCAGTTTAATGACAATCAAACCCCACGTCACAACTGAAAAAGCAACCAATAACCAGATAGTTCCGTCGTGGATCAGGGAGTTTATATCACTCATGTTAAAATTCCTTATAGATCAATATTAAGTTAAAAATTATTTTGGGAGCTGATAGTGAATAGGAACATCGACCCAACCTTCGACTGGTGTCTTCCCTTTTAAGGCGGGTGAGAATTTCCATTGTTTTACGGTTCTCACCGCTGCACTATCGAGTATTTTTTTGCCACTGCTCTGTTTGACTGTCACACTATCAGGGCTGCCATTTGGCAAGACTTTTACCCTTAAGATGACTGAACCTTCCCAACCTCGATCGAGAGCCTGTTCAGGATATTCAGGCGCTGGATTACTTAAATAACCCGCATAGCCTTTTGCTTCTGTAACAGGCAAGTTGTCATCAGCAGCTTTCGCAGGTGCTTCAGCGGGTTTTGAAACGGGTTGCTGAACAGGAGCCGCCACCACGTTTTTACTTAAGGGTTCCGCTACAGGTCGTGGTTGCTCTACTGCCTTATGCTGTTCAACAGGTTTAGGCTGCTCAACGTGTTTCTGTACTGGTTTTGGTGTCTCTATTTGCTTTTGTACAGGCTCAGGCTTTGGACTAACAGGCGGTATCTTTGGCTTTTGCACCACTGGAGGGATTTTAGGTTCAATCACCTTAGGTGGTTCGGGCGGTTTGACAATCTCTATCACCACAGGGTCAGGTGTTTTAACATCAAGCTGAGGTGTAGGAAGTTGTTTGGCGATATACCAGATTCCCAAATGTGCCGCAGCAACGGCGACAATCGCAATTGCCAAAGCATTCTTTTTTGGCCCAGCAGGATCATTTCCAACATCTACGTTATGGCTAAAAGGATCATTAACTGTCGTTGTATGGGAGACCTGATTGGATAATTGCTCAAATAAAAATGCTTTTCTAATCGAGCCTTGACTAAATTCACTCATCAATAACTCCTATTAACCAATTTTGTCTTCGGTCAAGATCCGAAAAATCTGTTCTTTTAATTGATGCAATTCAAAACTTGAACGATTTCGGGGACGCGGCAAGTTGACAGGAATAATCTGTTCAACACGACCAGGTTTAGGTTTTAAAATCACCACACGATCTGCCAGAGTTACGGCCTCTTCCACATCATGCGTAATAAAAACAGTGGTCATTTTTTGTTGAGATTGAATACGTAGCAATTCATTTTGCATTTGATGCCGTGTTAATGCATCCAAAGCACCAAACGGTTCGTCTAACAGAAAAATGCGTGGTTGCACAACTAGGCTGCGTGCAATGGCTACACGTTGAGACATCCCACCAGATAGCTGATGTGGGTACGCCTTTTCAAAGCCATTTAAGCCAATTAACTCAATTGCTTTCTGGACCAGAATATCCTTATCACGTGAAGTTAACGCCTCATTTAATAAACCCAGCTCAATGTTTTGCTCAACGGTAAGCCAAGGAAATAAGCGATGTTCTTGAAAAACTACCGCTCGATCGCCGCCAATGCCGCTTACATCGGCACCATCAATTAAAATTCGACCATCAAAATCTTGGTCTAGTCCTGCCAAAAGACGTAAGAGCGTAGATTTACCGCAACCACTGCTACCTACAATCGCAATAAACTCGCCTTCTTTAATTTCTAGATTAAAATCGTGAATAACTTTGACAGGTTGTTGATTGACGACAAAAGACTTATGAACATGATGAAATGCCACACGTGTTTGAGCATTAGATTGAAAAGACTGGTGATGTTTTTCAGTATTTGTATTAAGGGTAATTGTCATGGTCTGACCTCAATTTTTTCGCCAAGATGTTGCGTAGTTTTCAGTTATTTTGCCCAGCCATGCCAGAATCGCCCCTAAACCAGCGACCAAAACGGTTGCTGCTATCACACGCTCCATTTCAAAGTTTTGCTGTGCTGCCATCATGTAGCTACCTATACCAATTCCAGAGCCCATCAAGTATTCAGCTCCAAAAGATGCCATCCACGAATAGAGTAAGGCCAATCGAAACCCAGCAAACATTGATGGTGCAATACTCGGTAAAATCAAAAGCGTTAAGCGTTGAAGCAATGTCATTCTTAAGGTGCTCGATACCTCAACAAGCTGCATTGGAATGCTCGACATGCCTTTCCATGTCGCAATAAACATTGGAAAAAATGTCGCTATTGAAATGAAAACAATTTTTGATAAATCTTCGAGCCCAAACCAAGCTGTCAATAGCGGAATCCAAGCAAAAATGGCAATGAGACGTAATGTGTTGAGTGTAGGCGCCAACAGATTTTCAATAGGTTTAAATAGCCCTACTACAATTCCTACTGATGCCCCAATTAACCCGCCGATAATCAAACCCAAAATTGCACGATAAAGGCTGTAATACATGGCAGTAGTGAGTGAGAAATCTTGAATGCCTGACCACAGTGCTTCTAATACTTTCCACGGCGCGGGCAAAATTTGACTCGAGATCAAGTTAAACCAACTGCTCACTGCCCAAAGCACCACTAAACTCAAAGGTAAAACCCATGATTTGAAAATATCTGTTCTGCTTTTTTTGTGAAAAGTATGAGCACTTAAAGCAGCATGTGGCCAGAACACAAACTTACGTTCAATTCGATGCAGGATAAAATCGAAAATAATTCCTACGAACGCAATCACAAAAATCGTGACAAAGACAATATCAAGCTGAAATAGCTGACGACCTGTCACCATCAAATATCCAATGCCTTCCGATGAAGCCAACAACTCAACAGCAATTAAGCTCGTCCAACCTGCTGCAACAGCTAGTCTTAAACCAGTAAAGAAATATAGAAGTGTGGCTGGCAGTACAAGTTTTGTGAGTAAGGTTAGACGATTGAACTGTAAAATTGCTGCCATTTCTTTGAGTTTAGGTTGAATGTCACGTACGCCTGCCTGAGTATGTAAGGCAATCGGCACCATCGTAGCCTTAAAAATTATGAAAATTTTTAAACTATTCTCGATGCCGAGCCAAATCATGAGTAAAGGCAACCAAGCTAGTGTTGGGATAATGACCAACGCATAAAACGTTGCAGAAAGGTATTGTTCTGCAATGCGGCTATAACCAAGTAAAACACCTAGAAATACGCCGCCTAACACACCTGATAATAGGCCAAGACCAAAGCGTTCAAGACTGATCGCAAGCTGTGACCATAGATCTTGAGATGCGATTTCAACGAAAGAATGCCATGTGTCTTTTGGGGTAGGTAAAATTTGGGCAGGCATCCATTGCTCGTTTGACGCTACCCACCATAGTAAGAATAAACAAAGAGGTACAATCCAATAGATCGCAAGCGAGTTAAAATACCCAACAGAAATGAACCATGGTTTCTTGGTACTTTTCCAGACAATGCCGGATGAATTTTTTTGCGAAATTATTTCTTTCATATCTCGATATATATCCATACATTCTGCTGTTATAGATCTCTCAGAATGTTTAACTAAACCTATACCTGATGATCATTTATCCGTATCATGCAGATCTAATATGAGACGTGTTGTGATCAACTTTGGTGTTATGCTCTGGATGAGTGTAAAGAGAGATGTTTTGTTTAACTGTCTACACAGGTACAAAGATCAGAAAATATTTATATTTATAAATAAGAGATAAAGATAAGAATTCTTGTATAGACCTTTTATAAAAGATCAAACGCGTAAAAGGAACAAAAAATTTAAAAAGCCCAACTAGCTTACTAATCAGGCTTATTTAAAGAACATTTAAACTTTAAAGCGCAATATCAAACTCTGGGCTAGCTACTGTAGGCTGTAATCGAGCACGTTGCTTTTTAAAGTGTGGAAGAACGTGTTCACCAAGACGGTATGACTCTTCAAGATGTGGATAGCCTGCAAGAAAGAATAACTCTATGCCAATGCTATTGTATTCTTGAATACGCTCAATAATCTGTTGATAGCTCCCTACCAAAGCAACACCAGGTGGCACACCAATATATCCAAACCCTGACCAAACATTTGGATGGATGAAAAAGTCGCTAACATTTTTACTGCCATCTTTTTCGGCATACTCTTTTTCGAAGCTTAATACGCGCGCTGAGCGTAAACCCGCATGGGCTGCTGCCGCGTGTAAACGTTGCTTTTCAGCGGCTTCATCGAGAAAGCGCTGTGCCTCTGCCAATGCTTCTTGTTCAGTACGGCGAGCAATGGTATCGATTGATAGACCAAATTTTATATTTTCACGACCATATTTTTTTGCACGAGTACGTACGTCTGCAATCAATGCTGCAATTTCTTCTGGTTTTTCAGCTCGCATTAAATAATAGTCGGCATGTTTTGCTCCAAACTCGCGAGCAGCTTCCGAAGAACCTGCTGTGCAAATAATTGGAAGACTTGCTTTATTCAGTGGATATTTTAGACCACCGCCTTCTGCCGAATAGTACTTCCCTTTATAGTGAAATGAAGGATTATTCCAATATCCTTTTACAACATCTAGGAACTCAGTAGCACGTGCATAACGTTCATCGTGAGGTAAGTCATCGCCTACTTGACGTTGGATTACTTCCGAGCCGCCATTAATAATATTCCAAACCAGTCGATTACCCGTTGCACGCTGATAAGTTGCCGCAGTTTGTACAGCATTATATGGACTAAAATGATAAGCCTGAAATGCAGTCACAAAGTTAAGTTTTTTGGTTTCTCTTGCTAGCAATGAACATACTGTCCAAGGCTCTTCACCCGTTGGTGCGTTCACCATGAGTGCACCAGCAAAACCATTAATTTCTGCTGCCCGCGCTACCTGACTTAAGTAATCAATATAGGTAAAATCGTCACCTACTTCATAGTTCGAAACCGCTCCAGTATTTTCAACATTTTCAATATTGGCCCAATCACCACGATTACGTGGGTCACCGGGTAAAAATTCTGTTTCGCCATGAAGCGGTAAACGTGTAAAAAATTCAATTCCCATTATTTTCTCCTTAAAGCAAAGCTTAGAATTTTGCAGTGAGAGAAACACCAACTTGACGTGGGTTTCCATAGGTTAAGACATATTGTCCAGCAGGACCATTTGGTCGCCCATGAACTTGATATTCTTCGTCTAGCAAGTTTTTAACGTAAGCATTAACTTGGTATTTATTATTTGCGCTGATATATCCAACGTTCGCGTTCCATAAGGTGTACCCTTTTTGACTCAAGATTGGGTCAACAGAATAATCTTGACGATTGACTAAGAAAAACTCACGGTCACGATATTTTGCATCTGTGCCCACAATAACTCGTGCTCCACTATCAAGATTAAAGGTATATTCACCCCCTAAACCGATGGTGTACTTTGGAGAACGAACCAAGCTGTTACCTGTATTGTCAGCATTTACGACATTGGTTACTGGGTTTTTATCAACAAAGTCGGTGTATTCACTGTCTAAATAAGCGCCTGCAAAACGTAGGCGTAAGTTATCAGTCGCTAAATAATCTAATTCTAATTCGGCACCTTTTACTTCTGCTTTAGGACCATTTGCCAGAACTGAGGTTACTCCTCCACCTTGTCCTTCTGTCGCAACCAATAAATTTGTTTGAATATCTTTGTAGTCGTAATAGAAAATATTGGCATTGGCCGTTAAATTGCCTTGTAACAAGCTAGACTTCAAACCTAGCTCATAGCTATTTAAATATTCAGGATTAACATCTGCTAGTTGAGTCAGGCTACTAGAAAGTCCAGTGTTAAAACCGCCTGAACGGAAACCTCGAGCAAAACGGAAGTATGTGTTGATATCAGGAGTGATTTCATATTCTGGCGTAATATCGTAGGTCAGCTCATTCCATCTCTTTTTACGACTTGTTGAACCATTCGCATTTGGCGCTGGGTTATAGACCGCATTGCTATACCCATCCTTTTGCCACCAACTGCCTTTGGTGTAATCGCCTGAAGTAATTTGAACAAGATCTAGATCAATGTCTTTTTCTTCACTTGTCCAACGTAAACCACCTGTTACTTTAAATTTATCGGTAAATTTATAGGTGCTGTTACCAAATAAGGCAAAACTTTGTGTCGTCTGATTATAGGTAATATCTCTGAAAGCTGGGGTTCCCGCCGTTTGAGCTGGAGCGCCATTCGGTAATGTTTTATTTACTCGCGCACTTACGCCTGTTGAGTCTAAATCTTCATTAAAGAAGTGAAAACCTGCGATCCAACTGAGTCTTTTTTCAGCATCAGAAGAAACACGAAACTCTTGGCTATATTGGCGCCATTCATTATCGCTATAGCTTCTTGCTACATCGTAAGGCGTATAGTCGCCATCAGAAATAGATTTTTGAGTGGTTTTATCAAAAGCTGTAATGGATGTAAAAGTATGACCGCCGCCTAAATCTCCTGTTAATGTGAGTGAAGCGCCATCATGTTGGATTTTATTACTTTCAGGTAAATCTAAATTTGTATCACGGCCTTGTGGTCTTTCATAAACACCCCAGTATTTTCCAATACTTAAAGAGCCATTATTACCAAGACCATTATAAGTTTGGCTATGTAGATTGACTAAAGCATTCCAATCATCATTAATTTTTCCTAATATCTGGAAGCGGAATGATTTTTTATCTACATCCCCGTAGTTTTCACCATTGGCTAAATTTTTTGCATAGCCATCGCGATCTTCTGAATAGAATGCTCCTCGTACGGCAATGTTATCTGATATAGCCCCGTTCACGGCGCCTTCAAAAGTACGAAGATTATGGTCGCCTATACCTATTGTTCCATAACCGGTCGGTTTATCTGTAAAAACAGGTTTTCGTGAAATGTAATTTACTGCACCAGCCGTGGTGTTTTTACCGTAAAGCGTGCCTTGTGGACCACGTAGAACCTCAATACGTTCTAAATCGAATAAATCTCCAGCACCAGCAACAGGCGCATTTAAATAAACCCCATCTGCATAAATACCAACTGGAAAAACTGTAGAGGCTGCAACATCGCCAGTTCCTAAACCACGAATATACCAACGTGGTCGGCTATCGCCATCAGGGTTTTCAGCTGCTGCATTGGGCGTATAAGTTAAAACATCGCCAATAAATGTTGAGCCTTTTGCCGCCAAATCTTTGCCTGAAACTGCTGTAATTGCAGTCGGAACTTTTTGAATGTTTTGTGCACGATATTGTGCAGTAACGATGACATCGCCTAATTTTTTTACATCTTTAGCATTTACCACTTGAGCTTGTTGCTCAGCAGGAATTGCATCAGCATCATCGTTCGCTAAAGCTAATGTCGAAACACTCGCCGTTACTCCCCACATAGCAGTTAAAATACTCTGCCTAATTTTTGTAACCTTAAACATGGTGACTCCATTTAAATAAATCTATTCTTATATTGGCAACTTCTATGCCACTTAATTTATTTAAATAATTTCAAATGCTTAAGAAAAATTTAAAAATAAAAATGATTCAATGCTGCTGATAGATAGACAGTCTGAAAGGTATTATTGTTGTTATTTCAACATTCACGATTTAACGTGTTTTATATCCCGTATTAATAATAAAGCCATACAGACGTATGGCTTTTTAAGATTCTTGGAAATGATTGATTGGTTTTAAAATTTATAACTAAATTGGCCTTGTACAGTCAGAGGACGCATTGGTTGTAAAAATTCACTATTCGACCCTGCCAAACCATTCACAAAATTTCGTTCATTGGTTAAGTTAAGAATGTTAAGACCCACCGTCCATTGTGGCTGGCGATAATAAAGACCTAAGTCCAGATTATAGTTATTCGGTACTTTCACGGTTTGACTTAAGTTTGTGTACCAGTAGCTTGTCCACCATCCTGAAAGGTTGACGCCAAAACCAGACTGATGTTGGTAATCTACATAAGCACTTGCAGAGTACTTGGGAATTCCTGCTGCATCATAACGTCCGGCTTTACGTTGGTTTAAAGCGTTATTGTCTCCCCAAACCGTAGCATTGTCCGCATGAAAGCCAAATGGTGAAAAACCAGCAGGTACAATAGAGCTGTATTCAGCATCTAAATAAGTGAAATTGCCCCCGATCGCTATATTTTTTTGAACTTGCCATCTTAATGATGACTCAATACCTTTTATTTCAAAGCGAGCCATATTTCCGTTCGTATCGGGCGATAGATCTCGTTTTTGTTCAAATCCACTTAGGGTTAAAAATAACTGGTCAGTAATAGGTTCATATTTAAATCCTACTTCTTTTAGCTCACTTTGACTGTCAAAAGCTAAAGGATTGAGTTGATTTCCTGCGCCCCAAATTAAGAAAGGTCCAAATACTCCCGTATTTAATGCAGTGCTTTTGTCATAGGTAAAATAAAGTGTGCTTTTCGCAGTAGGCTTAATAAATGTACTCAGTTGATAGCTCAATAGACTATATTTATCACTCGAAGAACGGACATCTGTTGGGGTTAAAACAAGCGGGTTTTCAAGTTTTGCTCTTACAGAACTATGGTTAATGCCTAAGTTAATACCGAATACATCGTTAAAGGTAAAGTTTTGTTGAGTGAACACACTCAACGTATCCCAAAAACCAGAGCCCGTATAGACAGCGCCTCCTCCATTCGGTGGAAAGCCACCTTTTTCAGCATATAAACCATTTCCAATTGGGTACATACGCGGTAAATTTAAATAACCAAAATATTGAGAATATTGAGGTACTCCAGCTTGTCCAATCCAACCTCCTGTTGAACCGCTATTGTTAATCAATCCCAGTAAATCACCAGGGTTCTTCTGCGATGGATCATTTGTTAAATCATAAGGATTAATATTAAAACTATTATTTGCAGCTAAAGAGGTAAACTTCTCATGACGATATGTTCCTCCGGTACTGCTTTTATTATTAATTTTTACGCCAGCTATTTCAAAATCATAGTCACCTAAAAATTCTAGTCGGTTATCAATTAACTCATGATCTAAATCTGTAAAGAAGCTCCCAACAGAGTCGCCTAAATCTTTGTTATTTTGATAGAGCGTACTGTTTGCAATAGACCAATGTTCATTTAAATCTTTAATGACTTTTAATTGAGTGCTAAATCGCTTGGCACTATTTTTATCTTCACTACGTCCTGAAACATTATCATCTAGCTTGACCAATTCATTACCAGGAATTGATGGATCATAGACCCAACCTTTAATGGTTCCTGCTTGATCAGCAGTTGAGTTCGGTAACGGCGTGGTCTGAACTCCACCAACAGCAACATATTGGTTTTTATCGTTCTTCTGACGAGTTTGCCAACCAATCACTTTAGAATTTGCCGCACCCGATTCAAATACAGGAGACCAAAAAGTCGAACCGTTTTGAATAATAGGCGTAGCTCTACCTTTGTAATAAAGGCCATTATCAACCGATTGTTGCGATGCTCTATTCCAGCCATGCGTCACATTAAAATCGTAATAGTCATCGTAACTGATATTCCAATCTACCCTTAAACGATCATTTGGACGCCAAGCAAGTGCTCCATAAAATGCATTAAAGTTATTTTTCACATTGTCATAATAGTCATCTGTCTTTTGAGCTGTTGCGCTCACACGAAATGCCAATTCTTTTGAAATGGGCGCTGTATGATCAATACTGACAGAGAAATTAGGCTCTGCGCCTTTACCTGAGTAAATGGAACCTACAGTCCCAGAGATATTGGTTTCGGCTTTATTAAAATTAGGCTTTTTGGTCAGGTAGTTAATATATCCGCCAGAACCTGAAGTCGGCGCAAAAATTACACCTGTTGGTCCTGCCACAATATCGGCTCCTTCATAAGCATTGAGATTGGTTGGATGGCGAGTACTGTAAATGCGTTGGCTATCTTGAAAAACTTCCGAGTTCTGTCCACGAATTTGTGGAGCAAAGTTAGCATTTTGTCCCCCGCCTCGTGTAATGCTAGGCGCATATTTGACGAGATCATCCGCACTGCGAATAACATCTTCTCTAAATTGTTGTTCTGATACTTGGGATACTACACGCGGGGTATCCAATACAGAGCTATCCGTTCCATAAATTGAGGTAACTTTGCGTTTAGGAACTACGGTAGTTTTCTTGGTTGCTCCAGTAACGACTACATCGGACAAAGTAATTACATCACTTTCAGAATCACCTGCTTGTTGTGGCGTTTCTTCGGCAAAAACATATAACGGTAAAGTTGCCCCTAATACGCTAAGCGCAATAACTAAAGGTTTTAATTGAAAAGGCTGTCTCATATCACACTCAGTAAAGTAAATTTACAATGCGTTACGCAAAGCCTATGCCAACCATTAAATGCCCAAATAATTTACCCTAACCTTTTGATTCAGTTGTTTTTAATTTCTCATTGTTTACTTATCAATTCTATTCATGTTTATTTTTTCAACAAAGCTGTTGAAATAGAGACACTCACCAAAAACAATAATTATGTAAGTATTTGATAAATATATTAAAATTATATAAAAATATTGGCATTTATTCTGCAATACCTTAGAAGATGAAGATCTAATCAGGTATTTATAATGACAAATCAAACATTTCTGTTATCACGTCGAAAATTTTTAACGCAAAGTCTCACGGCGCTAGGTGGCGTCTCTTTATTGGGTAGTTTATCAGGCTGTGGTCCCTCTCCAGATAATAGTACCGAATCAAAAAGTGCCTCTTCTGCAACGCCAAAGCATGGAGGAGTTATACGCTTGGGGCTAATTGGAGGACAACAATCAGGCAGTCTAGATCCTCATCTTTCAGCATCTGGAAGTGGTATTACACGAGGTTTCGCTATTTATAATAAGTTATGGGAATGGGATGAAAATATGCTGCCCCGACTTGCTTTGGCGGAGTTTGCCGAACCTAATCACAATGCAAGTGAATGGACCATCCGTTTACGCAAAGGCTTAGAATTTCATCACGGTAAAACCATTACCGCAGATGATGTGATTTTTTCAGTGAAACGCCTAACAGACCCTAAACTCGCTTCACCATTTCGTAATTTGGTGCAGTGGATTGACCGAGATCGTATTCAAAAACTAGATGAATATACGGTTCGTATTCCCTTTATTAGTACCATTCCCGGCTTTGTTGCATTGCCCGAAACTTGGGTAAACTTTGGAGGAATTGTACCGACTGACTTCGACCCTATTCATAATCCAGTCGGAGCTGGTCCATATAAAGTTAAAGAGTTTATTCCGGGGCAACGTTCTGTTTTTACTCGTTTTAATAACTACTTTAAAGCAGACAAACCTTATGCAGATAGTTTTGAAGTGATTGATTTTAAAGATCAGGTCTCTCGATTAAATGCTTTGTTGGCTGGACAAATTGATGTCGCAAATGCGATTTCACCTGAATATATTAAAATTTTGGAGCAAGCAAAACACATTCAAACTATACGCTCTGCGACCAATACGCATAATAGTTTTGACTTTAATACTCAACAAGTGCCGTTTAATGACCCTAGAGTGCGTCAGGCATTTCGTTTGATTGCAAACCGAGAGGAGTTGGTACAGCGAGGCCTAAATGGGCAAGGTCGAATCGCCAACGATCTTTATTCACCGCAAGATCCTGCCTTTCTCAATTTGCCGCAGCGCCAACAAAATATTGCCGAGGCAAAAAATCTATTAGCCCAAGCAGGTTTCAAGGATGGTTTGAATGTAGAGCTTGTTACCCCAGTAAGTAGCGCTCAACCGGCATTAATTTTTGCCGAGCAAGCGAAACAAGCCAATGTGAATATTCGAGTTAAACAAGTGGATTTTGCAACGTTTAATGGCCCTGACCGCAGTAAGTGGCAGTTATCGAGTAATGCGACCAATGTCGGTACACCTTATTTATCGACGGCCGTTGTTAACGATGCCCCAATTTCCACGACCAATCGTGTGAATTTTAAAGACCCTGAATATAGTGAGTTATTTTTTAAAGCACTGGCAGAGCCTGATTTAGCCAAACGCAAAATCCATTTAGCGCAAGCACAAAAAATTCAACATGAACGTGGTGGAATGCTCATTTGGGGATTTAGCCATACGATTGACGCAGCAGCTAAGAATATTGGTGGTTTAGCTCCTGAACATACGATTTTTCCGACATGGCGTTTTGAAAAACTCTGGAAAGCTTAATACTCATCTGTAAACTCTCCATAAAAAAAAGCTGCCGAAGCAGCTTTTTTTTATGGAGGTATAATTATTTAGGCACTGTAATCACAGAAAGTTTATCTACGCCTACACGTTCAATACTTGCCAATAATTTTGCAACTGTTCCATAAGGTACGGTCTCATCAGCATTTAAGTTTAATGCTAATTTCGGGTTACTGCTTTTGCGTGACTTTATTTCTTGTTCAAAGTTCGCAAGTGTAACCTTATCTTTATCAAGGAATATTTCACCTTGTGGATTTACACTAATCACCACAGCTTTGTTTTGATCTGTCGATTGAGTTGGAGCCGCTTTTGGTAAGTTTACTTTCACCGTATTTGTTAACAAAGGAGCTGTCACAATGAATACAATAAGTAAGACCAACATGACATCGACTAGCGGCGTAATATTAATTTCACTGACGACATCGTCTTCTTGAGAGGTAGAAATTGCCATTATGCAAACACTCCTTTCTCTTTCACTTCTTTAGCAGAATTATCTTTAAGCGCCGTATTACCAGTCGTACCTTTTTTAGCAGTTGATAGTTGGAATCCTGCTTTTTGATTTAGACTCACGAAGTCCGTTGCAAAATCATCAAGATCTGCGCCAATAGTTTTTACTTTACGCACAAAGTAGTTATAGGCAAGCACCGCAGGTACAGCAACTGCAATACCAATACCTGTTGCCACCAGCGCCTCTCCAATTGGTCCAGCCACGACATCCATGCTTGCATTACCTGAATGAGCAATTGCTTGTAATGCATGAATAATCCCAAATACTGTACCGAATAGACCAATAAATGGTGCGTTATTTCCAATAGAAGCCAGTAAAGCTGAACCTTTTTCTAATTGGCGGCGCTCAGTTAGAACTTGTTTACTTAAATGGCGTTCTAATAAGTCCTGACGGCTCCAACTGTTTTGTAAGTCTTGATGCGTCTTTTCATCTGCTTCAATTAAAGTCTGAAAACCGGTGTTAGCCACTCGTGCTGCTGGGCCTTCACCAAGTTCAGACTTAGTTACTGCATCTGATAAGTTTTTTGCTTTCCAAAACTCTTCTACAAAAAGCTTACTTTGTTTTGTCGCTCGTTGTGTCTGGACCACTTTAACCACAATCAACACCCAAGTCACAATTGAGAAAGCAACTAATAACCAGATCGTGCCGTCATGGATCAATGAATTAATATCTGACATGAAAATATCCTCTTAATTTAAATTTTATTTCGGTAATTGATAATGAATTGGAACATCGACCCAGCCTTCTACAGGGGTTTTCCCTTTTAGCGCAGGTGAAAATTTCCATTGCTTTACTGTTCTTACGGCAGCACTGTCTAGAAGTTTTTTGCCACTACTTTGCTTGACACTGACTGTATCCGGGCTGCCATTTGCTAATACTTTGACCCGTAAAATGACTGAGCCTTCCCAACCACGCTCTAAAGCTTGTTCAGGATATTCAGGTGCAGGGTTACTGAGATATCCGGCATAACCTTTGGCTTCAGTCACAGGTAAATTGTCATCTGACGCTTTTACAGGCTCAGCAACTTTTTTAACCGGTTCTGCGACTACTTCTTTTGTGACCACAGGTTCTGCAACTTTTTGTGGAGTGGGTTCAGCCACCGCTTTTGCAACTGGCTTAGGTTGCTCCACACTTTTTTGGACAGGTTTGGGCTGTTCAACTTGTTTAGGAATTGGCTTGGGTTTTTCCACCACAGGGGGAACTTTTGGTTTTTCAGTAATCGGTGGAATTTTAGGTTCAATCACTTTAGGTGGTTCAACCGGTTTTACGATTTCAATCACCACAGGTTCTGGTTTATGAATATCTAAAGCTGGTGTCGGCAATTGTTTTGCGACATACCAAATTCCAAGATGTGCTAAAGCAACCGCAATAATTGCGATTAAGACTTTATTCAACTTCACTGGAGCAGGTTGAATAACATCTTGATCATGCCTTGCAAACGGATCTGCAATTTCAGTTGTGGCTGCAACTGTCGCAAATTGCTCAAAGAGCAAAGCCCGCTTATGGGGATTAAAGATTTGATCACGCATAAAAATTTAAACTAAAAATAAAAGATTAAGTGGTAAATTGCACAAGCCATGCCAAAACTATAAGTTATTAATTTTTATTAATTTAATTTGTATTTTTTAAATGATTGATACAAAAGATGTTGGTTTTCAGACAGTGTTATGCTGTTCAAACAACAAGATCCCTTTGATATCGCAAAGGGATCTAAGTTTATTATTTTAATTTATATCCTACTAAGGGTAAGACTTCTTCAGCTACTCGATATGCTTCTTCTAAATGCGGGTTACTTGCTAAAATAAAATGTCCCACCCCAATATCAATATATTCTTGCAAACGTTCTGCGACTTGCTCATAGCTCCCGACTAAAATACAGTTTGGGCCACCTCGTACATTTGACATTCCCGCCCATACATTCGGACTCACAAATAAGTCTTCAAAACGGTTGCCTTGTGCTAAGGCTTGCTGGCGCTTCGCTCCTACAGATTCAGTGTCTTTGCGTTCAAAAGCATTACTATCGACAGCAATGGTTTCATACATTTGTTTAAGCTCTTGGAAGGCTTGTTCTTGGGTTGGTCGCGCTAAAATATCAATACGCATGCCAAATTTAACTTTTCGTTCTGGCGAATTTTGTTCAAAGAAATTTTGAGCCTGTTCGATCACTTTCTTCTGTTGTTCAACAGGTTCGCCCCAAGTTAAGTGGATATCTGCATGACGTCCTGCGACTTGTAAAGCCGCATCGCTTGCGCCTGCTAACCATAAACGTGGAACTTCATATTGATTCATTGGGTATTTCAGGCCGCCCTGTTCAACATGGAAAAACTTTCCATCGTAATTGAAAGGTGCATGGTGCGAATAACCTTTCACAAATTCTAAAAATTCATTGGTCCGTGCATAGCGCTGATCATGTTCAATAAAGTCCCCATATGCGCGTTGTTGTGCACCGCCTCCACCTGAAATCACATTCCACTCTACTCGTCCCTGACTTAAGCGCTGCAAACTTGCAGCCATTTGACTTGCATAGGCTGGATGAATAAACCAAGGCTGAATTGCGATGAGCAAACGAAGTCTTTTAGTTTCTCTTGCCAGTGCAGACGCTAACACCCATGGTTCTTCAGTATGCGGAAAAGCAGGAATGAGTGCGCCATGGAAACCAACAATATCGGCTGCTTTCGCCACTTGCTCGACATAGTCATAGTAAGCAAATAACTGATCTTCATGTTGCGGTGCAACACGTTGTGGAGATTGAACTGCTGGAGTTAATTGATTCCATTCACCGCGTGTGTGTAATTGATGTGCTCGACGACCATCCCCATGAACAGGGATTCTCCATAAAAACTCAACTGACATAATGAATCTCGATAATTTAAAGATTTGACGATATTTAATTCGTTAAAAGTCTTATGAGCAGGAATCATGCCGTTATTTTTTTAAATTAATTTTTAGCTATGCTGCTGTTTTATATGGATATTAAAAAATCGAGTTTAAAGGCTGTGTTGATATTTCAACACTTAAACGCTAAAGAGTGTCCCAATCACAACACAACGGCGGCATTTAACCTCAATAATAATTCCAAAAAATTATAATTTATTGATTTATTTAATATAATTTTGTTGGCGTGGTTTTTGCTCAATACCCCTATATTTTTTTAATTCTTATGATGATATGCGTATTTTTCCACGTCTACTTTTAGGTTTTAGTTTTTTGGGTCTTGTTGCTTGTGGCGCACAAAAAACAGAAGAGACCACCCCAAAACAATCTGAACAGCAACAACTCCGAATTGCTGTTGTTGCCAATCGCACTTCGGGTAGCTTAGATTTCATTGGTGTGCCACAACTTATTTCACAAGATCAAATTTTTCTAAAAGCATTAAAGCAAAATCACATTGAATTAAAATGGGAACCTGTGACCACTGCTGCTGTAGCAACTCTGGTTAATGAAAGTTTTCTAAATAATAAAATCGATTTTGCTTTTTATGGAAACCTCCCTGCTGTAGTCCTGAATGCCACAGGTGTTAAAACACAAATTGTTGTACCCGGAGGTATTGGTAATAACGTCTACCTTATTGTTCCAGAAAACTCACCTATTAAATCTATTGAAGAATTAAAAGGTAAAAAAATTGCATTACATCGTGGCCGTCCGTGGGAAATTAACTTTGGGCAACTCATACAAAGTAAAGGATTAAGCCTAAAAGACTTTCAAATTGTGAATTTAAACCCGCAAGCTGGGGCTGCTGCTTTATCTGCCAAAAGTGTAGATGCCTTTTTTACCTTAAGCGATGCGCTTACTTTACAAGATCGCCATTTGGGTAAAATTATTTGGTCGTCACAATCTTTGCCCGCAGATTGGAAAATGCGTGCCGAACTCTGGGGGAGCAAAAGTTATATTGAGCAACATCCAGATACCACGCAATTACTTGCTGATGCGACAGTACGTGCAATGGATTGGATTGCGCACCATCAAGATGAGTTTCAGCAAAGTCAAACTAAGTTTGGCCAACCTCTTAGTGTGATTCAACGTGAAAGCCAGAATACGGCAAGCACATGGCAACAAGACTGGTCTCCAGACTATCAAGTCGACTTTTTGAAACAGCATTATTCAAAAGTCATTGATCACGCAGTGAAAAATCAGCTTATTCAAACTCCAATCAAAGCAGATGAACTGTTGAATCCGAAGTTTACCCGTCAAGCGATTCAAAATTTACAGACGAATCATGCTTCAAATAAGCAAGGAAACTAGACAATGAAAATACTACTAGTAAAGCCACTTATTGAGCAAAATAACGTTTTATTTAAAACCCCACTCCGTAAGAAATTTTCTTCTAAAAAGGTGTATGGGCTGCTCTCTGTGATTTCACCCTTATTAGTATTCCTCATTTGGCATTTGATTAGTTCTTTACAGATTTTCCCAACCCAAATTTTGGTGCCGCCTAAAACTGTCTGGAATACTTTCATTGCGTTGTTACAAAGTGGTGAGCTTCAAATGCATCTCAAAGATAGTCTTTCTCGTCTGTTTTTGGGATTTTCTATCGCAGCAATCAGTGCAATTGCTTTTGGTATTGCCTATGGAGCAAATACTCTCTTTCGTAATTACACCTATATTTTATTTAACGTTTTTTATCAAATTCCAATCTTTGTCCTTATTCCTATTTTTATTTTAGTTTTTGGGATTGGTGAATTATTTAAAATTTTACTGATTATTAAGGCCTGCTTTTTTCCAATAGCGTTAGCAACAGCCGATGCAGTCAAAAATATTCCCAAAAAATATATTGAACTAGGACAAATCTACCAGCTTAAAACACGAGCTTGGCTCAGGTTTATTATTCTTCCATCCATACTCCCGCCGTTAATTGGTGGACTACGAATTGCACTTGGTCGTGCATGGCTGATTTTAGTTGCTGTTGAACTACTGGCAGCTGGAACGGGTATTGGGCAAATGATGGAACTAGGACGTCAAATGTTGCGCTTAGATGTGGTGATGGTTGGTGTGTTTATCACAGGCGTGGTCGGGTTTGGTTTGGATAAAGTTTTACGTTTAGTGGAACAACGCTTTATCTCGCCTGCGCTTAGTTCGGGGGAGAAATAATGTCTCAGCGTTCATTTACTTTAAAACAGACATGGCAACGGCCAATCATTTTAGTACAAGGCTTAGTACTACCATTATTGTTATTAGGCTTATGGCAATACAACTCAAGCTTAGGTGCCAGTCATGCCTATGCATTTGTTCCTCTACAAAACATTTATTTCGCATTTATCAAATTGCTTGAAACAGGTGAATTGTGGCTAAACACGTGGGGAAGTCTTAAAAAAGCTGGAATTGGATTTATCTTAGGTTCGATAAGCGGATTAATTTTAGGTACTTTGCTTGCCTATTCAAAAGTTTTAAATGCTTTAGTTTCTCCACTATTTAACAGTATTCGACAAGTTCCATTACTGGGTTTAACACCTTTAATTGCCTTATGGTTTGGTAATGGAGAAGAAGCAAAAATCTTTATTATCGCGCTTGCCTCATTTTTTCCATTAGTCATTAATACATTTCAGGGCCTTAGCCACAATGATGCAAAATACGATGAAATCGCACGTATTTATCAATTTTCATTCTGGCGAAAATTTAAAAAAATACGCCTTCCCCAAGCCCTACCCCATATTTTAACTGGTCTAAATTTAGCGGTGCCCTTTACTTGGATCACCACTACAGCAAGTGAATTGCTATTCAATGCGGGTGCGGGACTCGGAAACTTAATGATGAAAGCCGAGATTAATGCCGAAATGGATATTCTGTTGGTTTGTGCCATTACGGTTACCCTTTGTGGGGCCTTTATGACGGCAGGTATTCATCTTATTTCAAAACGCCTGCTGCAATGGCGTACCTAATTTGTCTTTTAAAAAATATTGTTAGGAATTTATATGTCGTTCTCACTACTTTCTATTAAAAAACTCAATAAATCTTTTCAACGTGATCAAAATACTTTGACCGTTTTAGATGGTGTTAACCTCAACATTGAGCAAGGCGAATTTATCTCGATTGTTGGCAGTAGTGGCTGTGGAAAATCAACACTATTACGTCTTATTGCTGGATTAGATCAAGACTATGACGGTGAAATTTTACTGAATCAAACTCAGATAAAAGGTACAGATTTAAAACGCGGTCTTATCTTTCAAGAACACCGATTACTTCCATGGCTTACTGTTTTTGAAAATATCCATTTAGCACTTGAAGAGACTCCACTCACCCGTGAAGAGAAAAACTTACGGGTAAATGAACATATTGAAATTGTCGGGCTGAAAGGTTTTGAAAAGGCTTATCCACATGAGCTTTCGGGTGGCATGGCGCAACGTGTTGCAATTGCCCGTGGACTCGTCAATAAACCCGATATTTTACTTTTGGATGAGCCTTTTGGCGCTTTAGATGCCATAACACGGAGTCACTTACAAGCTGAGCTTCAGCGTATCTGGCAACACGAAAAAATCACCATGATTTTAGTCACTCATGATATTGAGGAAGCTGTCTATCTTGGAGACCGTGTCATTGTGATGTCAGCCCGACCAGGAAAAATTAAAGAAATTATTCACGTTCCACTGACACATCCTCGTCATAAAGAAAGTGAACTTTTATTTGGTTTCCGTAATCAGGCACTTAATATGCTAGATCATACAGCATAATTAATTTGAATATTGATCGATATTAATATGATTTAGAAAACAGATAATATCGTGATATTAATATTCTTTACACTTAATTAATATAGGATAGAGAAAATGGGTTTATCTATTTGGCATATTTTACTGTTTGCAGTGATTGTTATTTTATTATTTGGAACTTCAAAGTTAAAAAATCTAGGTAAAGACTTAGGTGGTGCAATTAAAGATTTTAAAGATTCAGTTAATTCTGATGATCAAAAATTATTGCAAAACCAGCAATACAAAGATATTAGTCCAGTTGAATCACATAATGAAAAACAAAATAAAATATGAGTGATTTATTATTATGTTTAATATCAGCTTTGGAGAGTTATTAGCTTTTGCAATTATTGCGCTTATTATTTTAGGACCTGAAAAACTTCCTCACACGTTAAGATCAGTTCTCCTCAAATACAGAGCAGTTAAAAACCAAATTAGTAAAATTCAAAATGATATTGAAAACGAACTTGACCTCATCGAACTTAAGAGAGTCATGCAAGAAGAGCTGCAAAAAATAAAACAAAATGAAGAGCAGCTCAAACAACAACTCGCTCTTATGCAACAAGAAATTGAAAATGTACAAACATCTGTTTTTACAGAACAAAAAACCAAAGCACGGCGCATCAATGACTATATCTATACCCTCTCACAAGATGAGTTAAAGACACCATTTTTAGCTCATTTTAAAACAGCCAATAAATTCAGTGAGGATCAAGCCGCATGACGGAACATATTGTCAGTGAAAGCCTCACTGAAATGAAATATAGCGAACATTTAAAAGAATTAAGAAAACGGCTGATGTATAGCATTGGTGCAGTTTTAGCGATTTTTTTATTATTACTTCCGCTTGCTCAGAAGAACTACCATTTTCTTGCTCATCCTTTAATTTCATTACTTCCTAGCAACTCCACCATGATTGCAACAGATGTGATGAGTACATTTTTAGCGCCATTTAAACTTAATATTTATTTTGCGATTTTATTAAGTATTCCCTTTATTCTTTATCAATTTTGGCAATTTATCGCTCCCGCACTTTATCAAAAAGAAAAAAGGTTCGGTATAGCACTCGTGATTTCGAGTAACCTTTTATTTTATTTAGGAATTGTGTTTGCCTATACTTTAATTTTGCCTCTCGCTTTAAAGTTTTTCGTCTTGGCATCGCCCGATAATGTGTTACCTATGACGGATATCAATAGCTATCTAGATTTTTGTTTAAAGCTTTTTCTAGCTTTTGGTCTGGCATTTCAAATTCCAGTTTTAACTTATATTCTTATTTTTATTGGTCTTATTTCTATTCAACAGCTAGAAGCACATCGCAAGCACATCATTGTATTTTTCTTTTTTATTGCAATGTTTATTACCCCTCCTGATGTTTTTAGCATGCTTGCTCTTGCAGTCCCAATGTGGTTGTTATTTGAATTGGGTTTATGGGTCACAAAATTCACAACGCAAAAAAACATCCATTAAAAAATGGATGTTTTTTCTATGTAAAACCCTTAAGCAATTTCATTTTCATTCTTATTAGGTAGTAAGTTATATCTTGATAGAAGATTACGTAAAACATTACGCGATAGGCCTAGCATTTTTGCTGTCTTGACCTGATTATTCCAACAACTTGAAAATGCAGTATTTACTATTTTATCTTCAATAATATGCCATGCTTCCCCATCATATTCTTGAAAAAGACGCTTCAAGATACTTTCAAACTCTTGAATAAGATCATTGTCTGGTAAAACCGCTGAGCCCGTTTCTTCAGAAAATCTTAAATGCTCAAGATCAATTGTTTTACCTCCACTCACCAGCAAAGCATAGTGAATATTGTTTTCTAACTCACGAATGTTGCCTGGCCAGCTATAGTTCAGCAGCGCATTTCTTGCTCTATCACTGATATTTGGCTTAGTCGTAATGAGCTTCTGAGAGTATGAACTTAAGAAGAAATCAACCAGAGGTAAAATATCTCCTTTACGTTCACGCAGTGGCAAAATATTAAGCACAACCACGTTCAAGCGATAATATAAATCGAGACGAAACTTATTTTCTGCTACCGCTTTACGTAGGTCAACGTGTGTCCCCGATAGAATACGGACATTAATTGGAATTGGTTTTCGACCACCCACGCGTACGACTTCTTTTTCTTGCAACACCCTTAACAGCTTAACTTGTAAGGATAGAGGCAACTCACCTACTTCATCTAAAAATAAAGTACCCCCATCGGCTGTTTCAAAAATACCAGCTCGAGTTTTGTTTGCACCCGTAAAAGCACCAGCTTCATAGCCAAACAGTTCAGACTCGGCAAGAGTCTCGACCAAAGCACCACAATTGACCGCAAGAAAAGGCTTATTTTTACGATCACTTTTCAAATGAATTTCGCGTGCAATTAACTCTTTACCTGTCCCAGACTCTCCTTGAATGATGACACTAGCAGAGCTTGGAGCAATCGTTTCAACTTGATTTAATAATTTACGGGAGTTCTGATCTGAAAAGATAATTGCTTTTGCTCTTATTGGTTTTACAGGAACACCATTATCAGGCAAAGTAATTACTTTATAATCATTATCTAAAAAGGTCTTCATAATTACCCCATAAAACTTATGATATAAGCATTCTAAAAGGCTATATTACATTTCAGTGTGTTTTTTAATAAATAACAAATAAATATATTT
>NZ_JBIUCP010000033.1:0-46214 GCF_044538765.1 Acinetobacter sp. ABJ-A23_2 | reverse complement strand
CCTAACCACTTGTTTGTTATTTAATTAATTCTATTAACAATCTCTTTATGAGCTTTTATCTTTTATTTTTAATTCAACAAAAACATCATTTTTAAAATAAATGATTAAGACAATTTCATGTTTATTTTAAATTATGAGAATTTAGTTTTTAAATAATAAGAAATATTGATATATAGTTATTTAATAAAAAAAGCCTATTTGATGAGCTATTTAAATAAGCTATTTTTTAGCTAAAAAATAGGAAGTTACGCCTATTACTTTAAACAAATAGGCGTTTTAAAAGACCATGTACGTAATCTAGGCTTAATTCCTGATTGGTAAATAAAATCCGAAATAGCATAGGTGCGATTACAGTCTCGATTATTTCTTGGTTCGGTATAGTGAACTCACTACGTAATTTTGCTCGATTTTGAATAATGTCGAGTTGTTGAATAATTAAGGTTTCACATTTACGGGCATTGTTAGAATCCGAATTTGACGTATAGAGTACGTCTCGTAATAAATCTTGCCCAACTTCGGAAGCATATTCTTCAAAATATTGTTCAACCCATGCTGTGATATCTCGTTCAAATGAACCTAAATCTTTGGGTTCCATATCTGGTTTGAGTTCATTTAAAGCTACATCTGAAAATAGCTGGTTGATATCGCCCCATCGACGGTAAATGGTTGAAGGCGTTACCCCTGCTTGTGCTGCAATCATTGGAATTGTAATTTGGCTTTGCTCGAAATCTTTTTGTAATTCTTTTACAGCATTATGTACCGCAGTTTGTATTCTCTCGCTGCGACCACCAGGGCGTAATCCAGTAACAACTTTTGCCATTTATAAACTCTGTAAAGGGATCAAAAAATTTATAAATATTTATATCTATATACAAAATACACTAAAGCTAAGGATTTGCTTTAGTGTCAAAATAATGTATAAAAGCTAAATATTCGCTTTTATGTTATTCATGTTCTATGAACAATTCAAGTTCAAAACGGTCGAGAGCTGTTTTTCAATTAGATGCTGCAAGCGCGTTGACACTCAACACAATTACGCTTATGACATTTATGGCTGCATCTAGTGCCCCAACGCCGCTCTACCGCCTATACCAACAGATATGGCAATTTTCACCAGTTACATTAACTTTAATTTTTGCAACTTATGCTTTTACACTGCTGGGATCATTACTGATTATTGGCTCTCTGTCTGACTATATTGGACGTCGACCAGTCATTATTGCCGCCATTTCTCTGCAAATTATTTCAATGAGCTTCTTCTTATTTGCTTCAGATGTCTCGATGCTATTTATCGCTCGAGGTTTACAAGGAATCGCAACAGGGCTTGCTGTTTCAGCTATAGGAGCAGCCATTTTAGATTTTAGTAAGCTCCATGGCTCACTGATTAATAGTATTGCACCAATGATAGGTATGGCTGTTGGGATTTTTCTGACTTGTTCTATTTTGCAGCTCTCCGCTCACCCGTTACAGCTTGTTTTTGAATTCTTATGTTTTCTTCTTATTTGTGAACTCATTTTAAGTTTTCTTACCCCAGAGACTGCACAAAAAAGAGCTGGTGCGCTTGCTTCTTTAAAACCAACGATGGCTATTCCTCCGCAAACGAAAAGCGCGTTATTAAGTATTAGCCCAATTAATATTGCACTTTGGATGGTTAGTGGTTTCTTCTTGTCACTCATGCCATCTTTACTCGCAAAAATTTTCCATACTTCATCGGCATGGCTAAACGGTATTATGTTTATGGCGCTCGCCCTTTCTGGTGCGGCAGGTATATTAACGCTTAGAAAGTCGACAAATTTTCGTATTTTATTAACCGGTACGCTCTCGATTGCTATTGGTGCCATTGTCTTATTCATCGCCATTAACCTAACCAATGCTGTAGTTTTATTTTTAGGTTCTATTATTACTGGCGTTGGTTTTGGTACGGCTTTTATGGGAGCCATTCGTAGTGTAATGCCGCTGGCTCTTCCAGAAGAACGTGCTGGACTTATGGCAGCATTTTTCGTTGAAAGTTATTTGGCTTTTAGTATTCCTGCAATTTTAGCTGGCTATTTTGTGGGTAAGATTGGACTGATGCATACAGCAAATAGTTATATTTGTTTTATTGTCTTATTGTCACTTGTTGCCCTTCTGATGATTTTTAAAAATATTAAAAGTAAATAATGATATGTTAAAAAGAAAGTCAGTCTCAAATGAAGCTGACTTAAATAATTTAAAACAAATGATACTTAAATAAATAATTTAGCTTCCGATTACTACATTGATGTCTATTGAAATTAGTTACACTATTTTTAATATCAAAATTCACTCATAAACTGAACGTCGATACTAAATAAATAAAATGCTCAAAAGGATTTTTTAGTTATCATTATAAAATATAAGGAAATTTATTATGAATAATTTCATTTTGACAACTTTTGACTGGGTTCCAGAATTACCACGAGGTTTTGTAAGAGATATAAGGATAAGATGGGCCTTAGAAGAAGCAAAAATGCCCTATAAAATAAATAGCGTATCTTTTTATGAACGAGGAGATGATCATTTTTCTCACCAGCCTTTTGGGCAAGTTCCGTGGTTAATAGATGGTGATATTTCAATTTTTGAAAGTGGCGCTATTCTATTGTATTTGGGTGAACGTAGTAGTGTGCTTTTACCTACAAATCCGAAACAGCGTAATGAAGTTATAGAATGGTTATTTGCAGCACTTAATTCAGTAGAAATGGCGAGCCTTCCTTGGGCTTTATTAAAATTTTCTAATGCTCAGGCAGATACTCCCGTACATAAACAATTTGATGCATTTCTTCTCTCTCGACTCCAACATATGGAATCAATTCTTTCTAAGCGAGAATGGCTAACGGAGTCATTTTCTATTGCTGACATTGTTATGGCTGACGTATTACGTTTGGTGAATAGATTTGATGGGTTAACAGAGTTTCCCCATTGTCTCGCATATGTTCAGAGAGCGACTAGACGCCCTTCTTTTCAAAAAGCGTATACTGACCAAATGGCTCATTTTGCAGCGGCAGACACCAAGAAAAATGCTTAAAGATGTTATTTAAGCATTCTTTATTTATAAGCTAAAAATGAAGATTTACTGGTCACGCCAGCGTTTTAAAAAACGTTTTACATACTTTTTAAATGGCCAAGTAAACTGTTTTATAAAACTATTTGGAATTTTATAACCTACCGTACCATACACGCTCGCCAAGTGATTTGGCATATACACGGTTTTAAAAATGACGTCATAGAGTGGAATAAAAGCAGCGTAATTTTTATCAATCGCAGGTTTTTCAGAGGAATGATGCCAATGGTGGAATTCTGGTGTTGCGATAAACCAACGTAGATATGGAAAGCGAAAACGTACATTGGAATGAATAAAAATCGCGTGAAACGAAATAAAAATTAAATAGGCAAAAACAGCAGAAGTATGAAACCCTAAAAGAAAAATCGGTAAAGTGGCAATAAAGCGAGTCATTAAAACTTCAACAACGTGTAAACGGGAAGATGCTAACCAATCCATATATTCAGTCGAATGATGAATCGCATGAAAACGCCATAAAAAGTTAACTTCATGCATGGCTCGATGTAACCAATACACCGTAAAATCAACCACAATGAGCAATTCAATGAATTGCAGCCAAATTGGCTGAGCTTGAACATATGGCACAATTGGATTATCAGGCAAATGCGTAATCCAATACTGAATTGGCATAACCGTTAAGAAGCTAAATAGTTGAATACCAATATGGCTGACCATGAAATATTTCATATCGGTCACCCAGCCCACTCTTAAGATCTTTTGTTCAGGGTTTTTAGCAAAAAAGCCTTCAAGGGGTATAAAAATAAAAGCCAAGATGACTAGGGTAAGTACAAAATAATCAATGCCTGCATAAAATGGCACGCTTGGAATGACTGGAGCATGAATAACACCACAGCCTAATACTGCTGCTATGAGTGCAAAGCATAAACCATAAAAACCATATCGATTTTGTCGGATGATTGCACTAAATGCTCCAAAACCTGCGCTAATGATTATGCCTGTAATGAGGCCATAATAAAAAAGACTATAGTGCTTTGCATAAAGTGGACGTAACTCAGGAGTTGTCAGCACACTGGGAAACAAAAAACATAAAGCTCCAAATGAGCAAAGTAAGCTTAATGCCATGGATATAAAAGCACTAATTTTTCCTAAACCTGCATTAAGCTCTAAATTTTCAAATCTTGCTCTTAATTGATCGGTCATAATTCATATCAACAGTTCTTATTCTCTATGCCGCGCATGCTAACAAAATTTAATTATTAATTGTAAAAAGAACCTTATTTAGCTCAGACTAAAAATAGATATATAAATAAAACTAACCAATCAACCCAAAAACAAGATCAATTGGTTAGTTATTATAAATATTTATCTATTTCAGAACGTGGAAATAGGCTATTTATTTTCTATATGGAGTCTCATAGGTTGTTTCAGCAACAGGTGAAACACGCCAAACTGTATTACCAACATCATCTGCGACTAATAGTGCACCCGAAAAATCAATTGCCACCCCCACTGGGCGCCCATAAGCCTTACCTTTATCACTGAGGAATCCAGTCAAAATATCTTGCGGTGGACCAGAAGGTTGACCACTTCTAAATGGTACAAAAATGACTTTATAACCACTGTGAGGCTTACGGTTCCAAGAACCATGTTGCCCGATAAATGCCCCACCTCTAAATTGTGGCATCAGTTCGGCTGCATAAAATGTAAGACCTAAAGAAGCCGTATGGTTGCCTAGTGCATAGTCAGGTTTAATTGCACGAGCGACCATTGCTGAATTTTGTGGTTTGACTCGCACATCTACGTGTTGACCATAGTAACTATAAGGCCAGCCATAAAAAGCTCCATCTTGAACCGATGTCATATAATCGGGTACTAGGTCACTACCAATTTCATCACGCTCATTAACAACCGTCCAGAGTTTACCGCTTTGAGGTTGCCACGCCATACCATTGGGATTACGCAGTCCAGTTGCAAATGGACGTGACTGCCCGCTTGCGATGTCAAACTCCATAATTTGTGCACGGCCTTTTTCTTGATCTAGACCATTTTCAGCAACATTACTGTTAGAACCGACGGTAATGTAGAGCTTTGTCCCGTCACGATTGGCAATGACATTTTTGGTCCAATGGTGGTTTAAAGAGCCACCAGGTAAGTCCAATACTTTAGTGCCACTAGCAGTAATTCTTGTCTCGCCTTCTTGATAAGGAAAACGCACAAGTGCATCCGTATTGGCAACATATAAATTATTACCGACTAGCGCCATACCAAATGGTGAGTTTAAATTTTGAAGAAATACGGTTTTCTGATCGGCAACTCCGTCTCCATTAGTGTCACGGAGTAAAGTAATACGGTTAGCACTCGGATGAGATGACCCTGCCCGTCTCATCACAAACGTCATGATTTTACCTTTAATGCCTTTACTGTCTTCCGGTTTAGGCGGAGCATCCGTTTCAGCAACCAGTACATCACCATTTGGTAGTACATAGAGCCAACGTGGGTGTTCAAGTCCTTTAGCAAATGCTTTTACTTTTAAACCTTCTGCCGGTTTTGGCATTACCCCACTTGGCCACCCTTGCGCGGGTGCTATATTTACGGTCGGTAATAAGCTTGATTTAGGTTCAGGTAATTTTGGTTCCGGGCCATAACTCTCGGCAATCGGATATTGAGAGGATGAAGCACACCCAGTAATTAGAACTACAACGGTTGTGCCTAAAATCGGCAGTAAAAAACGTGTAAGCATCTTTTATCTCCATTTCTTATTTTTTCGCAATATGCACAGGGTAATGCTTTAAGAGAGAGACTTATAGTTTATTTATTTAACTGTGCTGAGCAGTACAGTCTATATTTTAAAAATTTTAATACATAACCGAGTGTTTTCTAGGCACTTAAATCACCTTAATCATAACTACAAATTAAAACTTAGCATTAGGATTGTTATGTAAAGTATTTAAAAAGCCCTCTTTATCTTTTGGAGAAATCATCACCTTCGCTATTCTTCCATTTTCATATAACTAATTTTGAGCCGATCTAATGAGAGCGCTGGTGATAAAAGTGGATTATGAGTAGGTTCTATTTGGGTAATATCATCAATATTAATTTTCCAACGGAAAATGAGACTCTTAATGACTAATATATTTGTTTCTACCACATAGTAGGTGCTAAAGATTGGAAGCCAAATAACCAAAATGACTAAACTATAAATCATGAGATGCGAAAAATTGGTGCCTATAGAAGAATGATGAACTTCTTGATAAATTTTAAAAATAATATTGGCAGTGATCACAACAAATATTAATAAAAGCCACCAATCAATTTTTGATCTAAATCTCATTTATAACGAGTCTTTCTATATTTTTATAAAATAATTGAACTAAAAATTAGCTTTAAATGTTAATGATACAAAATCTCGATCATCTATCGTGCTAAATTCATTAGAACCAAAAAAGTTATTATAGGCAATCTCTGCTGTATATTTTTGCTGATACGTCATAGATAGCGCCGCTGTTACACTCATTTGCCCTTCTTGAAAGTTTTGGCTATATCCATAAACATCATGTCTAAAACTAAGACTTGGCGTAATCACTGTAGAAGGTAAAATATCTTGATAATTTAATGCGCCACGTAATCGGTAACCAAATGACCATTCATTAAAAAATCCGTTTTTATTACAAAAGCGTTCATTCAAGTTATCAATTTCTGCATTTGTAAGATGGGCTGTACCATACGGCGTACATTTTAAGTCACCCGTTTCAGGATTATAAGCACCTGTTGAAAGCTCACTACGGCCAAATGCGCCTGTCCGACCAATTCGATGATTACCAATATCTGCAATATGGTTTAAGGCAAACTCTGTAGACCATGTCAGCGAATTTGCACCCCAAATATTGAAAATGCTGTCAGTTGCTCCAACCGAAAATTGTGTTACGGGTAAACGTACATATCCTTGAATATATTGACCTAATTCAACAGTTTTTCCCGGCGGCGCAAATGGTGTTCCTTCCGATAGCACTTGAGCATAGACAATGTCTGTACCGTTTAGTTGTAAAGGTTGATTAGGTTTGTGGGTTAATTCACTAAAAATGGTTGTTGTTCCAACTTTCCCAGTCAGACTTAATCCAAACATTTTGATATTTTCAGGATAGATAGAAAAATAACTTGCGCTATTAAAATGTTCGGGTCCTGCTGCTGTTACAGCGGTTCCATCAAAGTTTGCATTACGGCTATGGTAGTTCGCATAGTAAATACCTAACTCAGCATTGTTTAAACTTGGTAATGTCTGTTTTAAAACAATACCATATTGGCCATTATCCTTTGCTTTTCTACTTTCTGCACGTGGAATATAGGTACGTAAACGAATTGCGGTATCCGATAATTTATCTCCACCTCCAGCAATCAGAACTGGACCTGCATTTTCGGGCACAAAGTCTGAAATCTCAAAGAAAGTCCCGTTACCATCAACAACTGAAGGTCTAAATTTAAATTGATAGAACCCTTCTATTTTCAAATTTTTATTAATGCTTGTGTCGAATGAAAACATTTCGGTTGGAATGATTCTTTCTTTTGCATCCCCACCCGGTCGATTGATTGCAGCAAAATCAAATGCACTCACCGAATTTAAACCGTTTTGAAAAAACTGAGATTTCCCCCAATTTAAAGTCTGTTTGCCTAATTTTAAATTGATGTTTTTTCCACCACCCAGTTCAAAATCTTTCCATATATAGGCATTCCATAAATCGATACCTTTGAACTTTGCGAGCCTTGGCCATGCTGAATCATTAAACGGTTTAAAGTCTCCTTGCCCTGTCTCATAGGCATGGTCATACCAGTATTTAGTGCTAATGACCGCACCTTGTTGTTTTCCATTTAGCTTAACTTCAGTTATACCTCTGATGATCTGTGAAATAGCATCATATTTACTAAAATTCATACGCCCATCATCACCATTCACATCAATGCTAGCGCCTTGTTTGCCTATTTTGTTTGCGTCAGGCCGATAAAGTAATGAAACGGATGGATCTTGCGTACTCCAACTGGCTCCTAAGCTTAATGTCGTTTTTGTATCGATCTTCCAATCTTTATCAATATCAAAACTGGCTGCATTTGCTTTAGACATAAATAAAATTAGGCTTAATGAAACACCTATTTTTTGAATATATAAAACGTGATTATTTCTTTGATTTAAATAGACGTAATGACCCATCATATTATCTCCCTATCAATATGATTTTCTTATTTATTGCTTATTACTCAAAGCCATCCATTGGCTTTTAAATGGTTTACATAAGCAGGTATTTTTTGCCCTAGGCTGGTTGTTCGACCTGATCTAACTGTTGAATGAATTGTTCAGCTAAAGGCCAATAGCCAAAGCCAGATGCAGGGTTTAAATGTCCCACTTCCCCCAGATTTACGAGTTGACTACCCCACTTTCCTGCCATTTCACTTACAGCTTCATAACGAGCTAAATGGTCATTGGTGCTTGCAACCAAAATGCTGGGGAAAGGTAGTGTTTGATCTGGTAAAGGACTCCATCCTTCTTGATGAAGTACGGTTGGGCTTGGATAATTTTCTGGCCAGCTTTCGTTTAAGTCAGGTGGCGCCACAAGCAAAGCACCTTGAATTGGTCTTTGATATTTTGCAGCCCAGTGTATTGTCATCAGCACACCTGCGCTGTGTGCAACTAAAATGACAGGCCCTTGTATTTGTTCGAGTTGTGCCTGAATAGCAGCAACTCTATTTTCACAATTGAGTTTATTGGTTTGCACAGGTGGTACAGAGCGAACCTTTGCTAGCTTTGTTTCTAAGATCGTTTGCCAATGCTCGGGAACATGATCGCGCAACCCTGGAATAATTAAAATTGTTGCTTTGGTTTGTATTTTTTCCATTTCGACGCCTGTGAATTTTGCCATCTAGGAGGCTTAAGAATTTTTATAAAACTCCATTCACAATAAAGTCTCATTTCAGTTAATGGTGTACATAAGGCGTCACGGACTTTTCATTTGACGACATATCTTTTTAAAATTTAGTAAATTAATTAAAATAGTTTTTGTAATTACAAGTGAATTAAAAGAACAGGTTTAAAATTGATTCGACATCATGATTAGGCGCTTAAATAAAAGCTTTTGTAATGCAGATATTTTAGTTATAACTAGATATGAGCTGTAAGGAATATGGCTGATTAAGAACAGGAGATAATAAAATGGTGCCTCTTGCGCATACCGCCTCTTTAAAAAATTATTTGGCAGTTGCTCAGCAATTAGATCTAAATCCCTACCATTTATTATCACGTGTTGGGCTTAGCCAAACTCAATTGAATGATCTTAAACAACGTATTCCTGTAGATAAAGCCATTACCTTGCTTGAAGACTCAGCCCAAATGAGTAATTGCGATGTATTCGGTTTACATATGGCTGAGCAACGCGAAATCGCGGATTTTGGTGAACTGAGCTTATTATTAAGTTACCAATATACTTTGAGAGAAGCGCTACAAACGATTGTTCGTTATAGGAATTTACTCAATAACTCACTTGAAATATATATAGAAGAAATTGACGATACGGTTGTTATTCGAGAAGAAGTTATAACCACAACTTGCGGATATAGTCGCCAAGCGACGGAACTTGCTTTAGGAATCACCCATCGTTTTTGTGCAGCACTCATGATGCAAAAATGGCGGCCGTTAAGTGTACACTTCACACATAACCCGCCTAGTGATTTAACTTTGCATCGGCGGATTTTTGGCTGTGCACTAGAGTTTGGTAGTGACTTTAATGGCATTGTTTGTACGGCGGCCGAACTTGATACAACAAACCCTCAAGCAAATTTGGCTATGGCCAACCATGCGCAGCGTTATTTAGATATTTTACAGAATAGCAATGAATCGACCATGATTTTTGATATTCGTAAAAGTATTTATCTTCTTTTGCCAATGGGACGCGCTACGATTGATCAAGTCGCTCAAACACATGGTATTCACGTACGGACTTTACAGCGTCGATTAGAAGAAGCTCAGACGAGTTTTAGTGATTTAATGAATGAAGTACGCAAAGATCTCGTATTTCGTTATTTAAAAAATCTAAATTATTCACTTGCTCAAGTGTCTGATATTTTAGGTTACTCAATGCCGAGTTCTTTTACGCGTTGGTTCATTAGCCAATTTGGTATGTCACCGAATACATGGCGTAGTCATAATAAAACCCTGCTCAATTAATTTCTCTTTATTTGACGTTAAATGAAGTCATTTAAAATGTAAGGAAGCTGGAGAACCACTTCAGAACTTCCTTAAAAATCTAATTTTTAAAATTAAAACCACAAGCGCATAAGTCCAAGAACCAATACCACTAAAAAGATGCTTTCGCCGATCATTAAAAGAATTGGTTTAATGCCGACCGATGCTAATTCTTTTAACTGAGTTTTCATTCCTAAAGCACTAATTGCAATGACTAAAAACCAGCGTGATAAATCATTAATTCCATTTTGCACCATCGCTGGCACCCATCCTGTACTGTTAATACAAGCGAGTAGTAGAAAGCCAACAGCAAACCAAGGTAGTAATGGCGGTCGCTCCCCGGTTGAATCTGCTCCTTGCATACGTGTAATCATAGCCGCACAAACAATTACTGGAAGCAACATTGCCACACGCATGAGTTTAACTACAGTCGCCGTATCACCTGTTTGAGTAGACATGCTATAACCAGCACCGACCACTTGCGCTACATCATGAATCGTAGCACCAAGAAACACACCAGCCGCTTGTGGCGATAACTCTAGCCACTTCGCAATCATCGGATAGACAATCATTGCAAATGTTGAAAGTGCCGACACGCCAATCACGGTAAACAAGGTCGCTTTTTCTTTTTGCGGATGATTTGGAAAAGCAGCCGATAGTGCCAATGCGGCTGAAGCACCACAGATTGCGGTTGATCCACCAGTTAACATGCCAAATAGTTTTTGGAAACCTAAAATTTTAGCGGCAATAACAGAAACAGCGATTGTGACAATAACCAGAGTAACGACTAACGCAACAGGCTGCCAACCTAGTGCGGTAATTTGCCCCAAAGTTATACGCATGCCGAGTAACGCGATGCCCATTCTGAGCACACTACGTGCAGTAAATTCAATACCTACCTTACATTTACTTTCAGCCGCTAAAAAATTCACGCTCATGCCGAGCAGTAGTGCAAATAGCATGACTGGCGCACCATAATGCTCTGATAAAAAACAGGCAGCCGCAGCAACGACCGAACTGACCACAAAGCCTGGTGCTAATTCTCTTGTACGCTGGGAAAAATTTTTCAAAACTAAACTACTCATGATTTTCCCCACTGCCCATAACAATAAATACTTTGTCCTCGATCACTTCTACGGGATAGGTTGCAACTTTGAGATGAGCAGAATTAACTAAACAGCCATTTGTTAAATCAAAGCGTAGACCATGGGCACAGCACTGAATCACTCGTCCTTCTAGACGTCCACTAAATAGCGATGCACCCTGATGAGGACAACTGTCATCGATTGCATAAAATTGAGTCGCAACGTTAAATAATGCGAGAGTTTTATCTCCAATTTTTAAAAAAGCCCGCTCACCTGAATTCGGTATTTTCGCAAAAGGCACTTCAAATCGGTTGGTCATATCAACTCTCCTTGTGCCACCATTGCCTCTTGCATCGCTTGATAAAGTACATCTGCTGATTGCGCGCCCACTAAGGCAGAAGCCCGATTAAAAATAAAATAAGGCACGCCATTACCTCCTGTACTTGCAGAGATAAAATCTTGATGATCTTGAATAAGTAAATCTTTGATAAGCTCAGGTAAGAAGCCACAACGTTTCGTGATTTTGTATAAAGTGGTGGTATTTCCGATGTCTAGCCCATCATAAAAATATGCAGCAAATAGTTGTTCTAACAACGCATTGCACTGCTCAGGAGTACCTATCTTTAAAGCTTTATCAAATAAGCGATGAGCTTTGGCCGTATTTGGCATCCGTTTAATCTGTTCAAAATCGATCTTAAGCCCAACTTTATTTGCAGCCTTATTGACCTGTTCTTGTCTCATACGAACTGCTGTTAAGCTACCTAACCGTTTCAAATAAAACGTTTGAAAAGGTACCCCTTCAATTGCCAAGTCGGGTATAAGCTGAACACCTCGCCAGTGGACGACAACTTTGACTCTGGGGTGAAGCTGATAAAATCTATTTATAGCGATCAGTAACTGACGCTTTCCGATCAAACACCAAGGACAAATAAAGTCAAAAAATACATCAATATGTAATTGCCGAATCATCATTTGTTATTCATCCCGCATTTTTGTATTTGGTTACCTGAATGATTTTTAAGCTCAGTTATTCCTTGCTGCTCAAAGCGTGCGATATCTTTGTGATAATGGCGTTTGGCATAAAAAAATACGGCTGCTGCTGCAATACTGACCAATGGCATAAGTTGAAATGCGCTGTGTAAACCAATCACATCAGATACTTTGCCAACGACTAAAGGACCAAGCGCTAAACCAAGAAAATTGTTAGCTAAGGTGAGTGTTGCAAATGCAGAACCATGAACTGAGTTATGTGTAAGATTGGCCACCATGGCACTAGATGGCCCATTTGTTCCTAGGGCAATAAACATTCCAAGGCAGATGAGAAGTAACTGGTTACGTCCCGCAGGCACAGTAAAAGCAATGAATAAAAGAACACAACCGAGCAAGCAGTATGTAATCGCTAAACTGACTTTGCGATCTGGACAGTTACGACCCAAATAATCACACAACATGCCGCATAGAATTGTGCCTACTGCACTACATAGCAAAATGACCGCAGCCATCACACCTGCCTTGTCGGTACTCATGCCGTAATAGCGATTGAGATAACTCGGCATCCAGACAATCACTGTGCCACCAACAAATAATTGCAGACCACTACCAATGTAAGTGGCAATGACTGAACGACTTGAATATAAAGTTTTTAAAGGGCTTTTTATGTGCTGGGTTTTACTACGAATTTTATTTTGAGGTGCTGCGTTTATTCTGTTTTCTTTCACTAAAATTGGATATAGAAAAGCCAAAATGAGACCAAATAAAGCAATTCCTCCAAATGCCCAACGCCAACCGAAATGCTGTGCGAGTACACCACCTAAAGCCACACCCAAAAACGAGCCAAATACACCACCCGCCATAAAAGCACTGGCGAGTGTTGCACGCATTTCTCGTGGAAAAACAGCTACCACCACCGCGATTCCCACGCTGCCATAAGCAGCTTCACCCACACCAACCATAAAACGAGCAATAAACATTTGCTCATAATTTTCAGCCAGTGCGCATCCTAGAGTCGCCAAACTCCATAAAGCCGCCATAATGGCCAAGCTTTTTACTCGTCCAAAACGGTCTGCCATTAAAGACAACGGCAGAGTCAATAAACCCACCATTAACGCCACAATGCCACTGAGCAAACCTAACTGGCTATCGCTGAGTAACCACTCATTTTTAAGTAAAGGAAAAACTGCGTTTAAGACTTGTCGGGACATGTAATCTGAAATGAGCAAACCAAATGTCAAAGCAAAAACAAGCCATGCATAACGACGAGGTATACTGATTGACGTATCAACATCGCTCATCTGATCTGAATACTGATGTGCATTCATACGACCTCCTTGTATTTTTTATAATTTCTATTTAGCTAGTGCAGCAACGCACTTTTAAAAATAAAGCGAATAAGCTGCACTACATTTGAGGTCTAAATTCCGTTAGACCTTGTCATATTAGTTACGCTGCGGCACGCCTTTTTGCCCTGCTTTACGATTGGGTGCCATACCATTTGCGATTAGAGTTTCTTCAATACTGTTGTATTGCACCCCAATACGATAAATTTCACGGGCTTCTTTTCCTGAGGCAATTTCACGGCCTAATTCATGGGCAATCCGAACAGTTTGTTTAATTTGCTCTACAGATGAAAAACGGCGTCCGTGATGATCAATGATCGTGTCTTCGTTACCTACACGGGCATGTAAACCCATTGCCATCGACATGGTGTTAAAAGGCAATACATTTTTGAGAAGAGATTCTGATGTCAAAGTACATCCATCGGGTACGCGATGAATAAAATTAAAGAAATTAAATGGGTTTGGACCATCAAAACCTCCACCGATTCCAATCCAAGTTAAGTTTAAAGGCCCCATGTACAATCCTTTACGCACCATACGTTCTAGCGTCTCAAGACCATGCATACCAGTTAACTGAAAGTGCGGTTGAATATTGTTTTTACATAAGCGCTTGATGTGTTCAGTGACCCATGCAGGGCCAGCTGGCACGGTCATTTCTGCATATGCTGCCTGAGTCGCTGGATGTGCCAATGAAGTCCCTTCTAAATACTCAGGATAGAGCAATTCCATAATATTCATTTGTGTGGTGTTAATTGCAACCGTGACCTGATCTGGCTTTGGTGTAAGTTCAGCCAACATATGTCGGGTGTCATCACTTAACCATAGAGCCGCTTCACCTTCACTCTCTGGTGCAAATGAAATCGAACCACCCACCTGAATAATCATGTCAGGCACAGCCTCACGAACACCTGCGATAAGCTCATTAAACTTTGACAAGCGTTTAGAGCCTTTGCCATCAAGCTCACGGACATGTAAATGCAGCACCGTCGCGCCCGCTTCATAGCACTCAACCGCTTTTTGTATTTGCTCATCCATGGTCACTGGAATATCTTCAGGAAAGTCTTCTGGCATCCATTCGGGACCATACGGCGCAACCGTGATTACCACTTTTTCCATATTTTCTGGGTGCAATGAGTCGTCAAAGAATTGCATGTGCATCTCCTCATATATTTTTAGAATTTTCAAATAGATAAAATTATTTAGCCAATAACCTTAATAGGTTGCGTCACCAATAATGCCGGCCCGCTCCATTTTTCGGTGGCAAGGTGGGTAATCCATGACTGCGTAATGTTGTGTGCTACGGTTATCCCAGATGGCAATGCTGTTAGGCTTCCAGCGCCAACGCACTTGAAACTCTGGAATATAGGCTTGAGAAATTAAGTAACGCAGTAGTTCAGCTGCGCCCGGATTGGCATCTTGTCCAAATCTGACGCGCTCTTTGGTATGATAGTTACTAAAGTGGGTTGTGAACGCGTTGACGTATAAAATTTTCTCGCCGGTTTCAGGATGAGTACGTACCACTGGGTGCTCAGCATCAGGAAACTTTGCTTTTAAGTCCAAGCGTTTTTCAAGCGGCATAGCCGCACCAAAACTCGCTTCTATGCTGTGATAAGCACGTAAGTCTGCAATCTTATCCTTAATATCGTTGGGTAAAGACTCATAGGCCATCACCATATTGGTCCACATGGTATCGCCACCTACAGGTGGGCATTCAACACAGTGCAACACGCATCCCATCGGTGGAACCTTGCGCCAGCTTGCATCACTGTGCCAAGCATTTTCATAACGATCGACGGGACTTTCAGGATGTTTATAAATCTGCACCAAACCCGGATGATCAGGATGACTGCCTACCGCGGGATGATCTTCTAACTGTCCAAATTTTTCTGCAAATGCGACATGATCCTGACGGGTTAAATGCTGATCTCGTAAAAACAACACACGGTGTTTAAGTAGTTGTGTGCGAATTTCAGCAAATAATCCATCATCATAAATCGCATCAGCGAGTTTGACGCCACTGAGCTCTGCACCAATATTGCAAGTTAACTGTTCAATTTGCATAAGAAATCCCTTCAAATTACAAAGATTGATGAACCTATTGTTTTACGTGCTTCCAAATCACGATGAGCTTGCACGGCATCCTTTAGCTCATAGCGCTGATTAATTTCAATTTTGATTCGTCCATGTCGAACATGATCAAATAATTCATTTGCCAGTTCTTTCTTCTCGGCAGGATCTGCAATGTAATCTGCCAAAGCTGGACGTGTGACAAACAATGAACCTTTCACGGCGAGTAATACCGGATCAAAAGCAGGAATTGGACCAGACGCTGTTCCTACGCAAACCAACAAACCACGGCGTTTGAGAGAGTCTAATGAACTCATAAAAGTGGCTTGGCCAACGCTATCGAAAACGACATTTACACCCACGCCACCTGTTAACTCACGTACACGCTCAGCAACATTTTCATGACTGTAGTTAATGACATGATCACAACCATGAGCTCGTGCTACGGCAGCTTTTTCTTCTGAAGATGTGGTCCCGATAACAGTCAAGCCAAGTAATTTGGCCCATTGAGAAACAATCAGCCCAACACCACCTGCGGCTGCATGTAATAAAATTGAATCGCCCGCTTTAAAGTCATAAATGCGGCGCATCAGATAAGCAGCGGTCAGCCCTCTCATGGTCATGGCTGCCGCTGTTTCACAAGAAATTTCTTCGGGTAATTTAATTAAAGCATTTGCTGGAATTAGACGGTGGGTGCTATATGCACCTAACGTATTTAAAAAACCTGTATAAGTAACTCGATCACCTACTTTAAGCTGAGTTACTCCTTCGCCTAAAGCTTCAACGACACCTGAAGCTTCGACGCCCATGCCATTAGGCATGGGAATTTGATAGGTTCCATTACGAAAATATGTATCGGCATAATTTAGGCCGACTGCCACATGACGTAGGCGTACTTCTCCAGCTTTTGGATCTCCTACTTCTACATCTTCATAGCGCATTACTTCTGGCGTTCCTGTTCCATAGAAACGTATAGCTTTCGTTAACGTCATGTCCTATTCCATATTTTGGTTTTTTATTGAGTGCCTATAAAAGCAATAACCAAAATTACAACAGTTAGGATATGGGCCACTTTACATTTCACGACACAAGCTTAACGTTTAATGACAGCCGAACTTTACTAAAGTTGGTTTTATATTTATCTAACGAAATAAGGACTATGTTCATACCTATGAAAAATTAAAATAATTCTAAATATTTACGATTTATTTTTTTAAGTTAGCTTTTTAAATGTACTATTTTTTAATTAAAAATTCCTTTACCCTGACCTACTTTAACTATTTTTAACTTTCACGGTAGCTCAGGCGTTTAATTAAGTTCATTTATTTCTTATGTCAAAAAAATTAGCAACATTGATTGGTTTAAGTGCCATCCTGATGTGGGCCTCTATGGTAGGTTTTGTAAAACATATTACGACCGTGATTGGACCAGATATTGGAATTACACTGATCTACTCCTTAAGTGCGTTGCTACTCCTTATTATTTTTAGAGTGCCAAATTTTAAATTAATTTCTAAAAAATATTTAATTTTAGGTGCCATTTTATTTATTGCTTATGAGCTATGTTTTTCGTTTGCACTTGCCTATTCAAAAACTGCTCAACAAGCGATTGAAGTAAGCATCGTGAACTACCTTTGGCCAAGTTTGACTGTGTTAGCTTTTGTCATTTTTAAAGAGTTAAAATTCAATGTTTTTATTATTTTAGGCTTAATTATTTCAATTTTTGGCATTATTTTTATTCAGACTGGAAACGGAGATTTTAGTCTAAGTCGAGTTATCGACAACTTTTATAGCAATCCTCTAAGTTATATTTTGGCTTTTATAGGTGCCATTATTTGGGCTTTTTACTGCGTGTTGACTAAGAAAATAGGTAAAGGGCAAAACCCTATTTCTATTTTCTTTATTGGCGTTGCTGCAACCTTGTGGCTAAAGTTGTTCTTTAGTGGTCAAGCTGTTTTACCATCGCTCGATTTAAATACAACTTTATCTCTAGTCTTCGCATCCACTGCAATTGGACTAGGTTATGCAGCATGGAATATTGGCATTATTCATGGCAACACAACCATGCTGGTGGTTGCTTCTTACTTTACACCCATTATCTCTTCTTTGCTTGCCATGTTGGTTTTACAAACAGAGTTATCTATGAGCTTTTGGCAAGGAACGGCTATGGTTACAGCAGGTTCTCTCATTTGCTGGCTTTCAACAAATTGGACAGTTATCCGTTCTTATTTTAAAAAGGATTAAAAGCTTAGGTCATACTGATACAGACTTATCAGCAATAGAGTTTTGCTCTAAAGCAAAATTGACAGCTTCTTTTACATGAATGGTGGTGGTATCAAATAACGGTACAGAAAATTTAACATCACCCATCAACATACAAATTTCAGTACAGCCTAAAATAATACCTTCGGCACCTTCCGCAATTAGCTCCTCTATCACGGTCATATACTTTTGTTGTGAATCTGGGTTAATCACGCCTAAGTATAATTCATCATAGATAATACGATGTACTGTTTTGCGACTGGTTTCATTTGGAATAATCACCTCAATTCCATGGTTTTGTAATCTGGCTTTATAAAAGTCTTGCTCCATGGTGAAAGCTGTTCCCAGCAGTGCAACTTTTCGGATATTTTGACTTAAAATTTCTTTTGCTGTGGCATCAGCAATATGTATAAAGGGAACCGTAATGGCCTCTTCAATTTGAGGGGCAACTTTATGCATAGTGTTGGTACATAACACTATGCAATCTACCCCAGCTTTCTCTAAATTCATTGCTTGCTGAGCCAAGTATTCGCCTGCCTCTTGCCATAGACCTTTCAATTGTAAAGCGGCTATTTCTTCAAAATCGACACTGTTTAAAATGACTTTAGCTGAATGCAACTTTCCTAATTTATCCTGAACGGTTCTATTTATTTGTTGATAATAAAGGGTTGTAGATTCCCAGCTCATTCCGCCTAATAAGCCAATCGTTTTCATTTTTCAGTCCTTATATTTGATCTATTCTTTATATCGATATAAAGCTAAACATGACTAGAAGAAAATTGCTGTTTATCTTTTCTTAGCCTAGTTATTTTTAATATTAAAAAATATTAGAACCTCAAAATACCTTCAAACAAGCGAACAATAATCAGTGATTTTCCCTTCAACGTGAAAAACTCAAGAATTCACGCAAACTTCACGACTAGCTCTTTAATTTAATCTTATAAAGTTGGCTAGGATTTATACATGAAAATTATAACTACTGCCTTAGGGCTGATTACCTTAGTAGGTCTAACAGCATGCAAAAGTGTGCCTAGTTATTCAGGTGATTATGGTAAAGCCGAACAACAAATTACTGGTGTTACATTAAATGATGAGCAAGCACTAGAGATTGGTAATCACTTTGTTGCTGCGTTTAACACTTTGGGCACACCATCTTTTGTAAAGAATGCAAGCGATCTTTATGCAGATCAACTGTATATCAACGATACACTCTCACAGTTCTCTCAGAAAAAAGATTTGATTAAACACTTTGAGGGTATGAACACACGCGTCAGTAACGTCACAGTCAAACTCATAAGTGCAACTCATCATCAAGATAGCGCTTATATCCATTGGTATATGAGCTATGACTTTAAAATGCTAGGACGCTCAAAAACCATGGCTTCCTACGGAATTAGCCAAATCAAAATTAATGATCAACAAAAAATTATTTTCCAGCAAGATTTCTGGGACCCAGCAAACGGTCTTTATCGTTCTTTACCTGTATTTGGAGGAGTATATAAATGGATATTACCATTCAAAAAAGTCGAGTCTTAATACTTCTGGGTATTTTAATGGCATCTCACGCAAATGCGGCTGAACTAAAAAAATGTAGTTCAGCACCTTTAACGGTAACGAGTCAAAAAGTAGGAAATGTCAGTTACTTTGCTGAGGATTGCTTAAAAAGCTGGCAAAACCAAAGCATAAAAATGGACTTTAGTTATAACCGAGATATTCCTGAGTGGGCATTTAAACAAGCAGCAACTCATTATTTGAAGAAAAATATTAGTGGATTTGATGCAAAATCTCCGCTTAATCATATTAATGAACTCTATAGACCAATTAAAAACGGAGATTTATACAGTCTCTCTTATCAACATGAAAATCAAAAACTGGAGCTAAAATTAAACCAGAAGTTACTCGGCTCTATAAATAATCCAAATGCAAATCAATATTTTAAAATCTGGTTTGGTAGCGTGCCATTTAATGCTAAATTAAAACAACAACTATTAAATTAATGGCTTAATAAAATCTCATGGGTAATCACTTTATCCTCATGGTTGAGGACCATTTTGAACTGGCGGCAACCGTTTGTGAATTTCTTGAAGTGCATGGTTATGTCATCGATCATGCACGTAATTTAGATGCAGCCCGTTCTTTTCTAAAATCACAGCACTATCATCTTTTACTTCTGGATATAAACTTACCCGATGGTTCTGGTTATGACCTATGTAATTGGCTACGTACCGAACAAGGAGTTGATATTCCGGTGCTGATGCTAACTGCAAGAGATACTTTAGACGACAAACTTAAAGGATTTACTGCTGGCACAGATGATTATTTAGTTAAGCCCTTTGATTTTAATGAATTAGTGATGCGTATTCGTGCCTTAATTAAGAGAGCTGCGGGTGAAGTCGCCAATCATAAAATTCAGATTCACGACTTAATTCTTGATAGCGCAACTCAAACCGTGGTTCGTGCTGGAAACAATATCGAATTGCCACCTATCCAATTTAAACTATTAAAAATTTTGATGCGCCAGTCTCCTAAAGTGGTTACCAAGCAAGAACTTATGATGGAACTATGGGGAGATGAAGAGCCCGAAAGCGATGCTTTACGTAGTCATATTTATAATTTAAGGAAAATGGTAGATAAACCTTTTAACCCTAAACTATTACACACGGTAGCAGGTGTCGGTTTAAAAATTGCTTTAGATGATGCTGATTAACTTAAATAAACTACAACTATTAAACCCGTAGTCATTTCTAAGTCCAGATCAGGATGGGTCGCTAAGTAATATTGCCGATCAAACAATTCCACTCGCCAACCTAATTGTTTGCAAAGCTTCTGTACCAATTGTAACCCAATGCCATGACCTTTAGCTTTTAAAGAGAGTTGTGAATCACTAAGTTCCTGAACCTTCACATCATTTGGTAACGAAATTCCGATGCCATTATCCGCAATAATTAGGCTGTTTTTTTGTTGAATAATATCGATTTGTGAACCTTGGGAATAATTTAGAGCATTACGCAAAATATTACTTAAAACCATTTTGGTCATAGATGGATATAACCAGCGTGGTTGTTCGGCTGAATCTGGATGAATATGCATATGTATACCTTTACTCACACTTACGCCTTCTAAACTTTCGACTAAGTCCTCCACAATTTCAGACAATAAATTCTTTTCAGACGGTAAACTTTTTACCGTATTACGTGCAATCGCAAGTAAAGTGTCGACGAGCAATTGCATATCTTCGATTGTATTGTGAAGACGAGTTAAAGCTTTGTCTTCTCCATATTTGGTCTGACAAAGTTGCACATTACCCTTCAAAATGGTGAGCGGCGTGCGCAGTTCATGACTGACATCTCCCGTAAACTCTCGCTCGCGTCGAATAAATTCACTTAAAACTTGATGATATTTTTCCAGAGCCTGTTTTAAGTACTCTGCTTCCATATTGCCATTGGTATTTATATCTTTAAATGGAGATGCTTGTGTGTCTTGATGTGCCCAATCAATATTTTCTAACGCATTTGCTAAACGTGTAATAGGTGAAAAATAGCGCCTCGCTCTTCGATTTGACCACCACAAAAAGCTATATAAAACAGACAAACTGAACATGAGTGGTGCAAGTCCAAATAACCAGACCAACTTATTGACATTACTTTCGCCAAACACCAACAGTACATGCTGGCCGTTTCGCTCACCATATACGGTCATACGTTCTTTACCATCAATAAAGATTCGATGTACCCCACTCTCTAAATGCATATCTTTAAAGGGTTGAGGAGCGATCTGTGTATTCCACCGATATCCATATAAGTTTTTAGTGTCTGGCAGGTCTGCATTGGGATTGCGATCTATACGCAACCAATAATGCTCCATTTCCTGCTCTAAAGCCGTTTTAAGTAAAGAGCCTTTAATCACCCAAGCACTACATGCCAACCCGACCACGATCGATAAGGCAATTAGACCTATCTGCAACCAATAATATCGATTGAACATTTGGGCTAATGGATGACTAGCTTTGCCATCGTTTCGAGTTCTTATCATATCTTTATCGCCGGGATAGGCTGTCAAAATTACAATGATCGCTTTTTAAATAAATAGTGACCAATGACCCACTCTTGTCCTTGTTCAAAACCAAAAAGCTCGGCACAAGCCATGAAGAAAATACGCCAGCGTTGCCACCAAATATTGGCATCTTTTCCATAGATTTTTTTAAATAGCGGCTTAAGCTCTTGCTCTTGATTATCCATATTTTCAAGCCAAGCATTCGCGGTTCTCATATACTGCTCACCCGACCACTGCCAGTGCTGAGCCAACTCTAGGTGCTCTTGGAAATGCAAAAAAGTTGAAGTTGAAGGCATTAAACCGCCAGTAAAGAAATACTTGGACATCCAATCATAGTCTGATTTTACTTCAAAAGGATAATGCAAAAAGCGATGACAAAAAATATGACACCAGAGTAAGCCGTCAGGCTTTAACCATCCCTGAATTTTTTCAAATAGACGTTGATAGTTTCGGACATGTTCAAACATTTCGACCGATACAACACGATCAAATTGGCCTTTATCTAATTCAAGTACATTTACATCACAGGTGAGCACTTCAACATTAGTCAAACCTCTCAATTCTGCTTGCCCAAGAATATGCTTCTTCTGCGTTGCAGAGTTTGAAACAGCCGTAATCTGTGAATGTGGAAAGTTTTCTGCCATCCATAAAGTTAAAGAACCCCATCCACAGCCTAGCTCTAAAATGTGTTGACCATTTTTGAGTTGTGCACGTTCACAATAAAGCTGAAGTGCAAGCTCCTCTGCCTGATCTAAAGTTGTTGTTTTAGTTGGAAAATAACATGCACTATATTTGAGTCTTTTTCCAAGCACCGCCTGAAAGAACTCAGTCGGTAATTCATAGTGCTGCTCGTTTGCCTTGTCCGTTTCAACAGCGATTTCGCTCTTCTTCAGCATATTAAGCACATCCATATAGCGCTGTGCCCCTTGCTCAGGGTCATAACGGCCTTCTTGAATTAAACGCTTTTTGCTTAAAGCACGAATTGCAGCCCTGATTGCATGGTCTGGAACAACACCACTTTCAACAATTTTCAAAGACTGATGAACGATAAAATCCATATGCGCACCTATTTTTTGGGTTTTCGCGGAATAAACATTGATGTTTTTTGTTGATAATCAAGATAATTTTGACCGCGACTTTTAATTGCCTGTTTTTCGCTAAATGGAATACCTGTGACGTAGTATAAAAATAGCCACATCAATAACGGATAAATCCACAATACATATTGGCCCGCAGCTAAACCAATGATTGGATAGGCAAACCAGTGTAACCATTCAAAAAAATAATTTGGGTGACGGGAATAGCGCCATAAACCTTGGTCCATGGTCTTTCCCTGATGTTCTGGGTTTAATTTGAATCGGTATAATTGCTGATCAGCGAGCTGCTCTCCAATTAAGGCTACGCCCATGATTACTGCAGCAATCACTAGAGTAACTTTATATCCACTGTCCCATGCAGGTACCTCTACATTGAGTAGCATCCACATCGGTAAAAAAAATAAAAGCACTAAAAAGGTTTGAAATATAAAAAATAAGAAGAAACCCAAATGCTGAAACTTACCCATTGCCTGACGCATACTCGCGTAACGGCCATCTTCTTTTTGTTCAGATTGATAACGTCTTAATAGATGCCAAAATAATCTTAAAAACCATAGGCCACTAAAAAGACCAATAAAAATTCGTACTTCAACAGGAGCAACTGAAATAAGTAGAGAAGACACAATAATATTCACTGCCAGACAGAAACTCCATGCGGCGTCCACAATCCCAGCACGACCATTTGCAGTGGCGAGTAGCCAACTCAGCAACATGATGAGTAAATCCAGAATCAGTAAATTCCATAACATGAGCATTCTCCTTGCTTGATGTGTTTGGGTTAGTAACTGGTACTTTCAAACAACAAGTGAACATTGCTTATCACGCCTTCTTTAAAGCCACCCTCGCAATAACATAAATAGAAATCCCACATTCGAATAAAGTTTTCATCAAAACCAAGAGCCAAAACCTGTTCTTGGGCTGCTAAAAACCTCTCTCTCCAGTGATGAATTGTTTGTGCATAACTTAGACCAATGTCATTTAAATGTTTTAACCTCAAACCACTTTCAGAGGCGGTTTGGGTCAATATCGCTATGCTAGGAATAAAGCTACCAGGGAAAATATAGCGTTTAATATAATCGACTGTATTTAGTGCTTTTTTATAGCGAAAATCTTCAATGGTGATGGCTTGAATAAATGCCAAACCTTTCGGTTTTAAGAGTGCTTTACACTGATCAAAATATGTCGACAAATATTGCGCACCAACTGCTTCAACCATTTCAATTGACACTAACTTATCAAACTTTCCTTCAAGCAAACGGTAGTCTTTGAGTTGCACATCAATTCGATGTGCCAAGCCAGCTTCATTTACACGAGTAACGGCTTCATCATATTGCGCTTGCGAAATAGTAATTGTGGTCACTTTACAGCCATAGTGTTGAGCTGCATAAATTGCAAAACCACCCCACCCACTTCCAATTTCAACCAAATGATCTAATGGTTTTAAATCGAGCTTTTTACAGATAATGTCTTTTTTTAAGTCAGATGCTTCTTCAAGTGTCATATTTTCATGTTCAAAAACTGCACTTGAGTACATTAAAGATGGATCTAAGAAGAGTTTAAAAAAGTCATTGCTTAAGTCATAGTGCTCAGCAATATTCTTACGGCTACCCGTTATAGAATTCTTTCTATTTCTATACCAAGCCTTGAGCAAAAACTGGCTGGCTTGAGCAATCGCATTCTGATTAATCTGGTCTAATACATCTCTATTACGCGCCAAGATCTGAATCAGTTCAACAAGTTGTTGGCTACTCCAATCACCACGGATATAACCTTCTGCTGCTCCTAAAACGCCATTTTTTAAAATGAGATCCATCAGCAAAGGATTGTGAACTTCAACCACCACATGCAGGTCTGAGACTTCGCCAACCGTACCATTCCATGCGCCCTGAAAAGTAATCTGTCCATGACGTAATTTGAGAAGACTCTTGAGTAGCAACGGTAGCGACTCATCTTCACCATAAAGAAATGTTTTTATCATGTCTTATCTACCTTGATCTTTTTAGGATGACGATAAAATGGAACCTTTTTTCGCCACAACTTAAATGCTTCTAAATATATGGAAAACAGCATTTTAAAAGGTGCTAGGCTGTTAATAAGAGCATATCGATATTGCTGTGAAGGAAATGTGATGGGCACAAGTTCAAAGCGCATAGTGGCATCAAAGACTTGTTTTTGTTCCTCAAAAAGCTGCATATGAATGACATTTTGTAATTCTGAAAAACTAAATCGCCAACGGTAAGTCAACTCCATGGGCATAAACGGCGATACATGAAATGACTTTTCAAAGTTAAAATCGAAACTCTGATAGTCCCCCACATTACATTGATGTTTTATGCACTCATGCACATAGACTTTCCGCTCATTCCACGGGGTGTTGGTAATTTCACTTAAGATAAATAGGGGTTCGCCTGTTTGGGATAAAACAAAATAAAATACGACTGAATTAAACCGAAAACCCAAACAACGAGGCAAAGCCAATACTCTGATTTGCCAATCTGAACCCATATATAAGTTGTTATTTTGCAATAATGCTTTTTCTATCTTTTCCTTAATAGAACCGCTGTACATATTTAAAAAATCATTTTCGGATAGTTTTAATACATTCCAGTGATCCGTCGACCAGAGTGAACAATCTTTTGTAATTTCATTTAGTTGATCTGGATCGAACCACAAATAATTTAAGGTCGAGGTAAATTGGTGTGGTTTGGGGCTATAACGCCGATGACGAATAAACGCAGGAGCGATAGCAAGTTTATTTAATAACATTTGATAGCTCCTTATTTATTCTTATAACGTTAAGAGTTGCTCAACAACACGTGCCGCACTGCGGGCGCCGTCTTCATGAAAGCCCCAGCCCCAATACGCTCCACAAAACGAAGTCCGATTTTGCCCATTAATTTCGTGCCAGCGAGATTGAGCTTGAATCGCTTTTGCATCAAATACAGGATGACGATATTTACGCTCAACCAAGACGTCTTCAGCTTTAATTTTCATATTCGGGTTTAAAGTACAAAAAATCTGAGTTTTGCAGGGTAAGTTCTGCAAATTATTCATCCAGTAGGTAAAACCATAATGTATGTCGTACTCATCGTTTTGAGCTTGTGATATTGGCGTTACATGTACATGCCAACTTGCCCACTGCAAACGGCTTTTAGGCATAATGGAAAGATCACGGTGAACCACCATTCGATTATCTTGATAACCAAATTGGCTTAATATTTCCCGTTCAGGTTCTGACGCATCTTTAATTAAACTTAGGCTATCGTCAGCATGGCTGGCAAAAATTACCCAGTCATATTGTGCTCGCCCTTCTGAAGTTTCGATCAAGACTTTTTCTGGTGAACGGCTCACAACTTTTACTTCCGCAAATTTCCATTCAATGGATGGGCAATTCTTTTGAATAGCACGGATATAACTTGCCGAGCCGTTTTTAACTGTTTGCCATTGTGGCCGCTCTTTTAGCTGTAGCATGCGGTGATGTTGAAAAAAACTCACCACAAATCGATATGGAATTTGGCCTACCTGCTCAACGGGAGCCGACCATAATGCACCGCACATCGGATAAAGATGCTCATAACGGAACTCATGACTATATTTATGGAGGTCTAAATATTCTTCAATCGATAAATTAGGATCAATATCTGCCACGTCTATATCTTTATTGTCATCATAAAAACGCAGCAAATCTGAGAGCATTTGCAGAAATTTACGGTTTAAAAAGTTCTGTGGACGCGCAAACAGCGACCACTTTTTTGAAGGGTTATATTGAAGCCCACTCACCAAATTATTTACCGAAAAACTCATATCGCTACTTTGAGTTTCGACGCCTAATTTTCTAAGCATGTCGGTAAATAACGGATAGTTGTAGTCATTAAACACGATAAAACCACTATCTACCGCGACTTTAGCACCTTCTATCTCTAGCTCGTGAGTGTCAGTATGACCACCAAAATAGTTATTTTTTTCATATACCGTAACTTGATGCTGTTTTGACAATTTCCAAGCAGCATAAAGCCCCGATATACCCGAACCAATAATGGCAATCTTCATAACACTTCCCCATTTTCAATTTTTTCTATCGGTAGATCTTTAATTTTTTTATATTGGTAAACTTTATTCGGTACGGGTTTTAACCCCCATACCAAACCAAATAAAGACATGACTTTGAGAATATAAAAGGTGATATCAATCTGCCACCAATGAAAACCTTGTCGAACACTACCCGCATAAAAATGATGGTTGTTGTGCCATCCTTCACCCAAGGTAATTAAAGAGAGAAAGAAATTATTACGGCTATCATCTGGAGTATTAAACTCTCGTGAGCCATAACGATGAGCAAGAGAATTAATACATAAGGTGGCATGAATTAAAAGAACAGTAGAAATCACAAATCCCCATACTAAAAGCTGTAGACCATTGGTCCCCAATTCAGGGAAACGTTGCGCAAGCCATGAACCAAAACCATAAATTGTCAAAGCTGTCAAAATCACAATAGGCAAGCTAAATCGGTCGAGCAAAATTAATTCTGGATACTTCAACCAGTCTTTAATGACTTTTTTTCGAGTGGCAAAATTTTGTTCATTTAAAAACCAGCCTACATGCGAATACCAAAAACCTGCTTTCGCTGAATGCGGGTCCTGATCTGTGTCGGTAAAGTGATGGTGATAACGGTGGTGTGCTGCCCACCATAACGGTCCGCGCTGTGCACTCATGGTTCCAATCAGAATGAAAATGAATTGAACAATACGTGATGTTTGAAAAGTTTTATGCGAAAGATAACGATGGAAAAAAGCAGTAATTGCGAACATGCGAAGAAAATAAAAACTAAGCATGAAGACCACAGCGAACCAAGACACCCCCACCCAAAAAGCGGCTAAACAAGCGATATGCAATAAAATAAAAGGTATGATTCTTAACCATTGAATTTTCTTTTCAATGATATATTCACCCGAACTAGTAAGCTGCGCATTTTCTGAATCTGACCAGCTATCGATCCAGCGTAGAAAAAATTTAGACATTGATTCTTCCTGATCTAAAGCATTTCTTTATTTATTAATTTAGAAAATGCGCAATGAATTTTATGTGAAGATCACAAGATTATGAGCTAAATCTAAAAACCAACATAATCAGCAACTTCATTAGTTCGTTTGTTTTGTTTTAATGAGTTTGGACACATCATAGCCATAATATTTTGCTGTTTGCAAATAGGAGTTATATGTCGCCTGATCAATTTGAGGACTACGAGAAAGAATCCATAAATAGTCTGTACTTGGTCCGCCCACTAAAGCGACTTGATAATCTGGATCAACTCTTAACACCCAATAATCACCTTTGGTAAAAGGAATCCATCGGAGGCCAGAAGGTAAAAAGCTTACTTCTAATTTACTGTTACCTTCATTTTGCGGATAAGCTACACCTTCAGATGAAATCACTTCGCCTTTTTTAGTCGTACAACTATTTAAAACGCCCACGGTTTTATCTGCGTTAATGGAATAAGTTGCCGTGGTATTGGCTACACAATTACGCTGAAAAAACATAGGTAAATGGGCAATTTCATACCACTTACCTGCGTATTGATTAATATCGATAGAATCAACAGCCACTGGGTTAGTCGTTAGACCTGCATAAGTACTCAAAGAGGCTGCTAGACTAACTACGGCCAGACCGCTGCTCATCACAAGTGATTTAAATAATAATTTCATCATTACCCTCTTCTATTTATTTCATATGTTTAAACATACGCTAGAGGGTTGTGAACAAAGTGTGAATTTTAAAAATTAAGAAGTGCTATTAAATCGTTAATTTAGAGTCTTTGATGTATTTAAAACTGGAAAATTAAGCTCAAAACACACACCCTTGAGCGTGTTATAAACACGGTATGAGCCATGATGTAAATCCATAATTGAAGCGACAATCGATAAACCTAATCCACCTGTCTGACTCTCATCAGTTCGGCTTGAGTGGCATTGGTAGAATCTTTCAAAAAGATGCTCAAGTTGATGTTCAGCAATTGAAACACCTCCCGTTACCACAGTCAGGCTCACCCATTGCCTATGTTCAATCATCTTATTTTTAGTTGCGATATAAATAGTCCGCCCTTTACCACCGTGAACCAGCGCGTTTAACACAAGGTTATAAACGGCTCTTTGAAATAGCTCTGGATCTGCAAATAACTTTTGAGCTTCTAAATTAAAACTAAAATAACAGTCTTGTTCTTCAGCTTGATATTCAAAAATCTGGCATAGCCCTTCTAAAACGTCTTGGATATTTATGTCTTGTTTGTTTACAAGAACCATTTTCTGATCGGCTCTTGCCAAGAAAAGCATGCTATCAATCATGCGTTTTAATCTGTGGTAGTCATCTAAATGAGACACCAGCAAATCTTCATATTGTTCAACCGAACGTTCGCCAGTTAAAGCAATCTCGGTTTGTCCAATCAAATTATTTAAAGGCGTACGGAACTCATGAGCGATATCTTCAGAAAAACGATTGAGCTGCGTATAGCCCTTTTCAATACGTTCAAGCATATGGTTTATATCTTTAGAAAGCAGCTCAACTTCTAAAGGTGAATTTGGGAGGTTTAATCTTTTCTGGAGCTGATTTACGTTAATAGAATGAGTTTGCTTGCGAAGCTGTTGCAGCGAATTTAAACCTAAATGACACACTAAAATACAAAGTACAAAGATTGCAAACACGCCCCCGACCACATACATCAAAAGACTTTCTTGAAAAGGTAAAAGAATATTGATGCGTTCCGACCATTGTTTACCTGCAATGAGCAAATAGGGCTCGTTATTAATTTTTATGGTTTTCCAAGCAATGCGCGTTGGATATGAGTTGTTAGCTAAGTCCTGAAATTGAAGATTTGTTCGCTCTGCAAGCCGAGGTAACTGAATATGGAGCGGATTGATATTAATTAAAGTTTTGCGTTTATGAATAAGCAGAAATAAGTTGTCTTGGTTGCCGAGCATGTTTTGATACAGCTTAGGGCGCGCAATGATTTGCTCTACATTTTCGCTATCTTGCAGCAAAATTTCCAAACGGTTAATTCTGTCTGCTAAAGCTTTATCTTGCTGCTTTAATAAAATCTGGTTAATGCCTAAATAGGTCATAAAGCCGACGGAACATAAAATTAAGGCAGAACAAAGCGTGACCAATAATGTAATACGGACTTCAAGCGAACGTAGAAATTTAAAGTTCATAAGCTAACCGATATTTTATAGCCCAAGCCACGTATGGTATGAATGAGTTTTAACTCATAGCCTTCATCAATTTTGCTTCGTAAACGGCGTACAGCGACATCAATAAAATTGGTATCGGTTTCAAAGTTAATATTCCAAACCTCGGAACCAATTTGTCTGCGCGTCACAATTTGTTCTTTATTAAGTAACAGGTAACGCAACAAATTAAATTCGGTTTTGCTCAGCTCAACCAAGTTGCCACTACGCCATACTTTATGAGCGACCACATCCATTTTTAAATCACTAATAGCTAGCTCATTTTCTTGCAGATATTGCTGTCGTCTTAACAAACTTTTAATGCGTGCCAACAGTTCAATATAGGAAAAAGGTTTAGCCAAGTAATCATCTGCACCCAACTCCAAACCTTTGACTCTATCCATGACCTGATCTTTTGCCGTTAAGAAAATCACCGGAATTTTTGAAAACTGACGTAGTACTTGTAATACGCTCCAGCCGTCTATGTCCGGCAACATCACATCAAGAATAAGCAAGTCATATTGATCTCTCTTTAGCATTTCCAAACCTTGTAGCCCTAAATGTACGCACTCGGCTTGGTATCCGGATTCTTTTAACCCTTTGACCAAATAAGTGGCGATTTTGATCTCGTCTTCAATAATAAGAATACGCATTTTGTAGAGACTCATTAGAAAAATGACAACTTTGTAATGTGATTGTCATGCTTGAAATTAGGCAATTTGTTTAAGATTTTCAAAGCGACATAGAGGCAATCATTATGAACAAAATAAACTGGCTGCTACTCACAACAGTGCTATTTGCAAATAGTACTTTTGCACAGCCCCCTGCTTTGAATCAAGTTTATTCGTTAGATCTTAAAACTGCCCATCTGCTAGCCGATAGTGCTAAACAGGCATGTAAACAACTAAATCAAAATATTGCGGTCGTTGTTGTAGATCGTGGCGGTAATCCATTAACTGCCGAGCGGCATGAGTTGGTAGGCCCGCATAATTTAATGGCTGCCGAGAAAAAAGCGTATACCGCGTTATCGACCAAAACATCGACCTTCGTTTTAAGCCAAAACAGTAACCAAAACCCCGATGCAAAAAATCTAACCACCGTAGCGAATTTACTTTTGTTAGGTGGTGGCGTACCTGTTCGTTTTGAGAACCAAGTGATCGGCGCGATTGGAGTTGCAGGTGCTGGCGGCGCACAAAATGACAATCAATGCGCAAGCAAAGCTATTGAAACCGTTTTTAACTCATAAGGAGCTTCATCATGACTAAATCATTCATTGCTTTATCTTCTTTATTTATAGCTTCAGCCACATTTGCACAAACTAACCCGCTGAGTGTGCATGTGTTGAACTTAGAAACGGGTTTACCCTCTTCTCAGGTTGAAGTGGTTTTAGAAAAAAACACCAATAACCAGTGGGTTAAACTCAACCAGCAAGTGACAGATTCAAATGGTCGTATTACAGCACTCTATCCAGAAAATAAAAAACTAGAGCAAGGCATTTATAAAGTGACCTTTAAAACTGAGGACTGGTTCAAAAAGAACAAACAGCAAACTTTTTTTGCCGAAGTACCTGTCATTTTTAAAGTGGATGGAAGCGTAAATCACTACCATATTCCTTTATTACTTAGCCCTTACGGTTACTCAACCTATCGAGGCAACTAAAATAGAAAACCCCTTTATATATTGTACACAAATAAAGGGGTTGGTTAAAAACGATTCGTTTTACGAACAAACACCATTGCTAATAACTGATTTTTTATTCGAATCGAGTGCAACAATTGAAGCGGACACTGTGTTAATAATTTGAGTCATCGCTTCACTTGAAGCATTCACAATCGCATCCATTTTCTTAGCTTTCTGATCAATCGGCTGCTTAAAAGCAATTCGACAATTCAGCTGAGATCCAGCATTGGTAATGACTTTTGGATTAGAAGACTCTAACTGAGTAGGCGGTATTTGACGCTTCACCACCCAAGACACCGCAATATTGATATCACGCTTATCTACAATATCAAAATGAGAGAAGTCTGTAGAAACTCGATATAGAGGCTGATTATTTCCAGCAAGCCCGCTGCTATAACTGTCAATTGCCCCTAATTTCTGTTGCAAACCCGCCGATAAGGTATCGCGTAATTGCGTACTCATGGTTGATGTCCAACGCTCATTATCAAGTACAGTCGACTTACCATTGCTATCTTGGAGCACCAAAGGCGCACGGTCTAAACGGTCTGGTAGTCCAACCGGTAAAACTTCAATGACTCGAATACTGGAGCTAACTGCTGGAGTAATTTTAGGGCTAATCGTATAGTAGTTTGGCGTTGGCGAACTAGAACAGGCTGTCATGGCAACTGCCGTTAAAAGTACCCCACTCCCAAGCAACCATTTGGCTGCTTTAGAGTGCTGAAATAATTGGTTCTTTTTATTTTTCATCGTTGGCCTCTGGTCTCTTACCACGAATAATAGATTCAGGATGTTGCTCAATATAATCTGACATGAGTTGTAAAGAAGCAGCCGCACGGGTCATTTGTTGCAGTGCCTTACGGACGTCCTGTTGCAACGGCGCATCGCTCGACAAAATAGACTCGGATGATCTTACAGTTTTACGAACATCGTCTAAGGTTGCCTGTAAACCAGGTGCGACTTTACCGTCTAACTGTTTAACCAGCTTGTCTGTAGACTCAATGGCGGTGTTCATATTGTTAAGCGTTTTACGCACATCCTGCCCAATTTCAACCAATGGGAATTTCGTTAACTTATCAGCAATCTGAGAAACCTGTGCCTGTAAGCCACTTAACTCTGTTGGCGTGGTTGGAATCACTACACGGCCATCTTTCAAGACTTGTAAACTTGCCGGTTTCGCTTTAGGGAACTTATCTAAAGCAATATAGTTTTGACCCGTTAAGAGGTTGCCCGTTCTCATTTGTGCACGCCATCCATGCTCAACAAAATCTTTGAAGATAGTACTGTTTGGATTGAGTGCTAAGCCATTTTCAACACGTGACGGATAAATAACTGCCTCAACACGCATACGAATCTGCTTATAGTTGTTATAAAACTCTGCATTAATTGATTTAATATTACCAATTTCAATGCCCATGAAGTCGATTGGTGCACCCGCTGCTAAGCCACGTAATGAATGATCAAAATACATAATCACACCACGAGGCTGCCCGTCTGGTTCTTTGAGAGCTTCAGATTTTGAATCCCAAAGTGTAAAACTGCTCTTATTGGCGGCTGTAGTCGCATTTGAGTTTTCAGGGAAACCAAAAGCAATACCGCCAGCAACAATGCTCGCAAGCGATTGAGTATCTAAATTAAAGCCTGAAGCATTCAAACTTACATCAATACCACTTGCTTGCCAAAAGCGTGCATCTGTAGTCACAAACTTATCATACGGTGCACGAATAAAAGTCTGAAGCTGCACACTTTTACCGTCGTCAGCTAGCTTATAAGCAGTAATTTGTCCGACATTAATTCGGCGGTAATAAATCGGTGAACCGATATCCAAAGATCCCAAGTCATCGGCTGTTAAGAAAAACTCTTTACCCGGCACATCGGAAGTAATCACTGGCGGTATTTCTAGACCCGTAAATTCAAGTTTTTTCTCGGGTGACTTCCCGCCATCTACTTCAATATATGAACCTGACAATAAGGTGTCTATGCCTGAAACGCCACCTGTCCCAATACGCGGTCGTACTACCCAAAAACGTGAATCTTGCGCGGCAAAGTTGCTTGCATTTTTACGCAAATCAATACGCGCAATAATATGTGATCGGTCATCGGCTAGATCAATTTGACGTACAACACCAATATCAACCTGCTTATAGCGCACAGTTGTTTTACCTGCGACTAAGCCTTCGGCTGTGCGAAAAGACACCTCAATGGTTGGTCCATTAGACAGCAGCGCCTTTACAGCCAGTGAAAGTGCAATTAAAAGTGCAACCAGCGGAACTATCCAAATTAATAGAGGTTTCCACCGATTTTTCTTTTCTTGCGGTTCGGGTAAATCATTCATGTTTTCCAGTTCAACATCTGTCTCATGGTGATCTGAGGTATCGCCGGTTGTTTTATTTTCAGACATACTCATTGTTCTTTTATTGACTGGGATTAATGGAATCATTATTCAACGGCGAGTGTTCGTCTTGAATAATTGTGGTTTTTTCCGTAGAAAAACGGTTGGGCTTGTTGGTATTTTGAGACGCATAAAAATTATCCCAAATAATACGCGGGTCAAAACTTAAAGATGCAAACATGGTTAAAACCACAACTGCACCGAAAGCAATAGAACCCGGCCCTGCTAAAATCGTCGCAAGCGATTGAATCTGAATAAGTGCGGTTAATAAAGCGACCACAAACACGTCAATCATGGACCAACGCCCGACAAACTCAACGATACGGTACAATTTAATACATTGCTCTGGGGTAAATTTCCATGCGGCCGATGACTGTATATATACAACCAATAACAGGAAATACAAAATAAATAGCTTAAGCATCGGAATAAAAATACTGGCCATAAAAATGACCACCGACACTAAAAAGTCTCCATTTTGCCAAAAGTAAATCACCCCACTCATAATGGTATCTTGCTGGCTACCTAAAAGTGAGTCGGTTATCGTCATTGGCAGCACGTTTGCCGGTATATACAAAATAGTTGCAGCTACCACCAGCGCAAAGGTACGGTTTAGACTTCCCGGCTTACGCTCATGCAATACGCTATGGCATCTCACACAGCGTAAAACTTTAGGTTTTTTACCGGCGACTGTTTTGTCTACTTTTGATGAGTTTAATAAACCACAGCAGTGACACAATATAAGCGAAAGATCTTTGGCTCTTGGATACTGCTTTAGAACCATATCAGTGTTTTCATTTTTCGGTGCAGTCACGTTTTTTATCGTTTTCATAATGGTGACCTATCAATTTCATTCCATATGTCACTGACCTTTATGGATGTAATATAAACCATCAATAGGCTTAAGACTGCAAATGCCCATAAGGCAATTTCGGGAATAACGAGCACCATCCCCATTAACTTTACCAGGGTGACCAAAATTCCGATTAGGAACACCTCAACCATTCCCCACACTCTCATAAAATAAAGAGTACGTAAGGCACCGACTAAAAACTTGGGGCGTCTTTTGAATACACTCACCGTACCAAGGACATAAGCCATTAATAACAAATATGAAAGCGGCACTATAAATGTAGTAATTAAAATGAGAACACCTACAAAAGCCCGATCATAATGAAACATGACCCAGACAGCGCCCAATAAAGTGGTTTCGGATATGTTGCCTTGCAACTCAATTTTTACAATCGGAAAGCTATTGGCAATAACAAATACAATTAAGGCCGTTAAAATTAAAGCTAACAACGTGGTAAACGGTTTGGTATGCCGATAAAGTTCCGCACCACAGCAGACACAATAAGCTCTTTTTCCGTAAGCAAGCGGGACTCTACGATAGACGGTATCGCACTCCTCACAACCTGCTAATTCTTTAAGCTTCATAGTTATACTCTGAGATTTATAGTTTTAACTGTGTCACACAAAACTCTTTTTATTACTAAGGTAAATTAAAATATAAATCAATCTAAAAGCTATATCAGACAATGGAAATTTTAGAATAAAAATTACCGTAGGTGCTGTTCAATATATTGTTGAAACTGCTGAATAATATGTACAGATTGTGTGGTGGAATTGAAATAGAGACCAAAATTTAAAGGCTTAAGCTCCGGCAATACATCACTTTCTATGTGATGAATGTCTGAAGGAATCTGAAAACATGATCTCAAGCTTATACCTATACCCGCCCGTACAGCAGGCCACAATGCCTGAACAGAATTACACTCATAAGCAATATGCCAAGACAGCCCAACCTGTTCCAGTGCTTCAATAGCCATTTGCCTTAAAATGCATGGTTGCTGCAATACCACGAGTGGAGTGGAAGCTTTATCTTCAATGATTTGCTGAATATGGGCATGGGCGCAAAACAACCATTTTGTCTCGACACTTTTGAGTTCATAAAAACTTTCAATTACGGGGTTTTGCTGCCAAATAAGTGCCAAATCTAGTTCTTGCTTTTGTAATTTCTCAATCAAATTCTGATTTCGGTCGACCTGAATTTGAAACTGTACATTAGGATGCTGCAACATAAACTGAGCGATGAGTTGCTGTAAGGTTCCCTCCGCAAAATCTTCTTGTAGACCAAAACGAATAACACCACTGGCCTGAGTCCGATGCAGCTTTAAAAGCACCGTATCATTAATCGCCAACATGTTTTTTGCATGGCTCAACAATAATTCACCACTTGGAGTTAATTCTAATAGCCGCCCCTGTTTTCTAAGAAGCTGACAACCTGTTTGTTGCTCTAGCTTTTTTAATTGCGCGCTAATTGCGGCTGGTGAACGACATAAGTGTTGTGCTGCTAGCTGATAACTCCCAAGCTCAATTCCCTTAACAAAGGCACGTAAGGCATCTAAATCAAGATTAATGAGGGGTTTACTATAATCATTCATAAAAACCGAATCATTAGTTAGAAAAGTTTTGATTTTTTAAACTATAACAAACTGCCATATTAGCAACAACAGCATCAATGTTGAGTTCTAAAATGTTCAGAAAAATTGATATTCATAACTTAGAAAGTATTTCGCCCAAGCTGTATGAGTTCGGCAAAGACTACTTATTTGCAGATATCTGGCAAAGGCCTGTGCTTGATACTCAAACACGTTGTTTTATTACAATCACCGCACTTATTTTACAAGGCCGTTATTCACAGCTCGAATGGCACGTCAAAAATGCCTTAACTAAAGGCATCACCAAAGAGCAAATTATTGAAGCCATTACCCATATTGCTTTTTATTCAGGCTTACCTACTGCCATTTCCGCACTTGAACATATGCCAGAGGAGATATGGTCATGCCCATGATTCGTTTTACAACCAGTTATGCATATACAGATCATGAAAAAGCTCAGATATCGAAAATTGTGCAGACTTGTATGGAAAGTTATTTTGATACTCCCCCAAATGATTGCTTTCATTTCTTTGAACACTTAGCTCAAGGCAATATATATGTTGATCCTAATTACTGGGTGGAATCTTCCCGCACTGAAAAATTTATGCTGCTATACATCACTTCTGGTAAAGCCAGAACAGCTCAGCAAAAATCAGATTTAATGCAGCATGTAACAGCACAGCTCCATCAAAAATTTAAGATTCCAGAGCAGGATGTCATGTTTGTGATTGTACAAAATAGCCCAGAAGATTGGTGCTTTGGTCATGCACAGCGAGCTGATCTTTACTTAAAAACCTTAACATCAGTCAGTTAATCGTCTCATGTAAATCACTCCAACTTACTATTTTTAATAAGCTAAATTTTCTCAAATATAAAGCTTCTTTATATTGAAGCTTTATATTTTTATATAAATCTATCTCAAATAAAAAATCCTAAAATTACATTTTCTTTAAAATAACTCTTATTATAAAGATTAATTTAAATGTACTTTAAATATATTAAATTTTAATTTATGTGACATATTTAACAGAAATTTAATTTTAAGTAGATTGTTTTTTAATTTATAAAAAAGAACCCAACCTATAACAAAAAAGAATAAAATACATTAAATATCAATATCTTAATAAAAATCACTTCTAATAAATACAGAATAAACGCGATATTTTTTCACAAAATATTCTTTATATTATTGTAAGTAAATTTTACCTTACATTAAAAAAATAAAAACCAATTTAATTACTCAGAATTACCGGCATACCTTGAATTGGAAGCATTTTAAACTCATTAATTTTTATAATTAAACTTAAGAAAAGCAATAAAATTGAAGGTTTGCTTAAGTAATTTTCATATTGTATTTTAAAAATGAAAAATAAATAAATTTATATATTAAAGATAGATCTAATAATAAAAGTGAGATCAAAATGATTGAATGGTTACAAGGTGTTTTAAAACACAGCCCCGAAATATTATTGTTCTTATCACTCGCAATCGGATTCTGGATTGGACAGTTCCAGTTTGGAAAATTTCAGTTTGGTGGAGTCGCAGGCTCCTTACTCGTCGCAGTTGTTTTAAGTCTTATTGGCGTACCGGTCGATAACGGCGTTAAAGCAATTTTGTTTGCTCTTTTCATTTACGCCGTAGGGTTTGAAAGTGGCCCCCAGTTTTTTAAATCACTCGGACCACAGTCTATAAAAGAAATTTTGTTAGCAGTATTTATGGCAGTGTGTGGTTTAGTCACTGTTTTGGTCATGGCTAAGATTTTCCATCTCGATAAAGGCTTGGCTGCCGGACTCGCCGCTGGAGGCATGACTCAATCAGCCATTATTGGTACTGCTGGAGATGCCATTTCTAGACTCGATCTGCCTCTGGCTGAAATTCAAAGACTTCAAGCAAATGTCGCGATTGGCTATGCGGTGACATACATTTTCGGTTCGTTGGGCGCAATCATTGTATGTGTAAATATCTTGCCTAAGTTTATGGGTAAAGAAATTCACGACGATGCTTTAAAAGCCCAAAGTGAACGACTTAAAGGTGCTTTTGAACTTGCACCAGGTCAGGAACTGGCAATGCCGGAAATTGTTGGCCGTATTTATAAAGTTAAACAAGCCAATGGACATACTATTGCGGAAATTGAAGCAAAAGAAGCCAGTATTACGATTGAACGGTTAAAACGTAAAGATCAGTTTATTGATGTTGCTCCTGAGCTGACATTACAGACTGACGATGTGGTATTGCTGGTTGGTCGCCGTGCAAATGTAGTTTCAGTTGCCGAGCAAATTGGGAGCGAATTACAGTCATCGCAAGGTATGGAAATGATTATGGATACCAGCGATGTCATCCTGAGAAATTCCAAATATCTCAACCGTACCTTAGGCGATATTAAGGCCAATACTCCTGCGTATTTAAAGCACGGTATTTATGTACTTGCGATTAAGCGTAACGATGAGCCACAAGCTTTAAGTGATGACACCGTTTTACGCCAAGGTGATGTGGTCACAGTCTACGGTACAAAAAGTGACCTCGATCGTTTAGTGAAAGAAGCTGGCAAAGCCTTACCTGAAAGCTTAAAAACAGACTGGATTTTTCATGGTGCAGGACTTGTCGTTGGTTTGGTGATTGGTCTTTTTGTGATTCGTTTGGGTGATGTGCCATTAACACTTGGTGCTGGCGGTGGTGCTTTACTATCGGGTCTTCTCTTTGGTTGGATACGAAGTCGAAATCAGGTGCATGGCAATATGCCTTTAGCGGCTTCACAGCTTCTTAAAGATTTGGGACTTGCGGGCTTCGTTGCTGCCGTCGGCTTACAATCAGGTTTGCAAGCAATTCAAACCATTAAAGAAAGTGGTCTTTCACTCTTTATGATTGGGGTGGTGGTCACACTGGTTCCTCTCCTACTTTCCATGCTCTTTGCTCGTTATGTTCTGCGTTACAACAACGTTGCAGTAATGGCTGGTGCGCTATCTGGTTCACGCAGTGCAAACCCTGCATTTGGTGCAATTTTAGACAAAGCAGAAAACTCGATTCCGACCGTTCCATTTGCAATTACCTATGCCCTAGCAAATGTGTTCTTAACCTTACTCGGACCACTGATCGTAGGCTTAGCCTGATTTTATACATTGAATTAGAAATTTTATTCATCTCACTATAATTAAGGAGACGTCCCATGGGGAAAGTCGATTATTCTAAATACGCAAAACTCAGTCCATTTGAACTGAAAGATAATTTAATAGAATTAGCTCAAAGCAGAACTGACCGCATGATGTTAAATGCTGGTCGAGGCAATCCGAACTTTCTTGCGACTATCCCACGCCGAGCATTCTTTCAACTGGGTTTGTTTTCGGCAACCGAATCCGAGTTTTCTTTTTCTTATATGCCAGAAGGTTTAGGTGGTTTCCCTCGCCCTGTTGGACTCCAGTCACGTTTTGATAATTTCATTTTGGAAAACCGCGATAAACCGGGCGTTGTCTTTTTAGGTAAAGCCGTATCTTATGTACGCGACCAATTAGGCTTAGACCCAGATCTTTTTTTACTTGAAATGGTTGAAGGGATTTTAGGCTGTAACTATCCAGTTCCAGACCGTATGCTCCGAGTAAGTGAAACGATTATTAAAGAGTACGTCTTAAGAGAAATGGGCGTACAAGGTATGCAAAAAAGAGATTTAGATTTGTTTGCTGTTGAAGGCGGAACAGCTGCAATGGCCTATATTTTTAACTCATTAAAAGAAAATAAAATTATTAAAAACGGCGACCGCATTGCCATTGGTAGTCCTATTTTTACGCCATATCTGGAAATTCCAAAACTTAATGACTACCAGCTTGAAGAAGTGCTCATTGAGGCTGATCCTAAACTCGGCTGGCAATATCCAGAGTCAGAACTTAGAAAGCTAGAAGATCCATCTATTAAGGCATTCTTCTTAGTCAACCCAAGTAACCCGCCATCGGTAAAAATGAGTGATGAAGGACTTGCGATTTTGGCCGATATCGTCAAAAAACGCCCTGATCTGATTATTTTGACAGATGATGTTTACGGTACGTTTGCGGATAACTTCAAATCACTTTTTGCAATCTGTCCTGACAACACCATTTTAGTTTACTCGTTCTCTAAGTACTTTGGCGCAACAGGTTGGCGACTTGGTGTCATTGCACTTTCAAATAACAATGTGCTTGATAAGCAAATTGCGAACTTATCAAAAAAAGAGAAGAAAGAGCTTGAAGAGCGCTACTCATCTTTAACCACTGACCCTGCAAGCATTAAATTTATTGACCGTTTAGTTGCAGACAGCCGTAATGTTGCTTTAAACCACACTGCGGGCCTATCTACTCCACAACAAGTTCAAATGGTTTTATTTGCACTGTTTAATATGATGGACTCGCGCCAAAGCTATAAAAAAGCAGTTAAGTCCGTTGTACGTGAACGCGATGCAGCACTGTATCGACAACTTGGTGTTGATGTTCCAACAGATCCAAATGCGGTGGACTACTACACCCTTGTTAACCTTGAAAACACCTCACGCACTCTCTATGGTGATGAGTTTGCCGACTGGGTGATGAAAAATAAAAATCCGACCGAGCTATTGTTTAGAGTAGCAGATGAAACAGGTGTGGTTTTATTGCCGGGTTCTGGTTTTGGTGTGCAGCACCCTTCTGCCCGTGCGTCATTGGCTAATCTAAATGAATACCAATATGCTGCTATTGGTGACTCTTTAAGACGCTTCGCAGATGAAGCTTATGCCGAGTATTTAAAAACCAAAAAAGGAAAATAACTATATATAAAAAGTGAGGCTCTAGCAGCCTCACTTTTTTACGACCTATCTATTCATTGTTTATTTAGGTTTTACAAATAGTCACTCCACCATCGGCGAGTACAGCACTTCCTGTAATAAAGCTTGCATCATCACTTACTAAAAAGAGCGCCGCTTTGGCAATTTCACTGGGTTCTGCTAAACGTTTCATGGCATGTATGCTTTTTATAAACTCTAAGACTTCTGAAGAAGGTGCCGCTTCTTGACCCATTGAAGTATTTGTTCCACCGGGTAAAAGTGCATTTACTCGAATGCCTGAGGTTGCATATTCTGTTGCCATCACTTTGGTTAGACCAATGAGTCCTGCTTTGCTTGCAGCATAAGCCGCCATTTGAGGAAACCCGATATGATGACCAACAAAAGATGATGTAAACAGTATTGAGCCATAGCCTTGCTTTAACATGACTTTAAGCTGCTCTCTGGCTGACTGAAACGCACTGGTTAAATTATTCTGAATCACATGATTCCAATTTTCATCGGTTGTGTCGTGAGTCAGTTGATATTCTCCCAACAGGCCTGCGTTATTAAACGCAATATCTAACCTTCCATAATATTGCGTAGCCATATCAATTGCTTGTTGCATGGTTGAGGGGTCATTAAGATCCCCTGCAATAAAGTGCGCAACGACTCCATCTTGATTCAATCTATTGCAAACTTGCTCTAAAACACTCTGACGGCGTGCAACAAGAATAACTTTCGCGCCTTCCGCTACAAATAGCGACGCAGCACTTAAACCTATACCTGAACTTGCACCCGTAATAATAGCCACTTTGTCTTTTAATCTGGTCATACTCACAATTCCATCTTTATTAAATTGATGGAGATATTCTGAATAAACAGATAAAAAGAGACTCTCTGATTCTTGCTGTTTTGAAAAAATTAACTCTATAAAAACAGTCAACTAAAACAAGTTTAGTTCCGTGCCAGTTCTGCTTCTTTCTCTAACAATGCACGTTTACGTTCAACACCCCACCGATACCCCGAAATAAAACCATCATTTCGAACGACACGATGACATGGAATAGCAACAGCTAACATATTTGCAGCACATGCCCCTGCAACAGCCCGAACCGCTTTAGGTGAACCTATTTTTTGGGCTATATCAGAATAACTTGCTGTCTGCCCCGCAGGAATTTCTTTCAAGGCCTGCCATACTCTTTGTTGAAATGCAGTTCCCTGAATATCTAGTGGTAAATCTAATCCGATTTGCGGCGCTTCAATAAACCCAACAATGTGTGCAATCAGTTGCTCAAACTGATCATCACACCCTATCAAATCAGCTTCTGGAAATTTATCTTGTAAATCTTTTAAAAGCTTTTCAGGGTCATCGCCTAATAAAATTGCACAAATTCCTTTCTGACTTTGGGCAACTAAAATGTCTCCTAAAGAGCACTCACCTATGGCGAAAAAAATACGTACACCCTTACCACCAGATTTCCACTCTTTCGCTGTCATACCTAATAGCGAATTTGAATTTTCATAGAACTGACTATTTGAATTAAAGCCTGCATTAAATATTGCATCAGTCACACTGATATTTTCATCTAGGTTTTCTCTTAGCTTTTTACTTTTATGGGCATCGGCATAGCCTTTAGGTGTTAGGCCAGTAATTTGCTTAAAAACTCGGTGAAAATGATATGCACTCATTCCTACATGATCTGCCACATCCGATAGAGACAAGTTTTCTTCATGTAGTTCGATGTATCTACAAGCTTTCTCGATTTTTTCTACAAGTTTTGGATCGTGTGCATTCGAGAGTCTATTTTGTATTTTTTGGCTTGCTCGATAACCATTTTTCTCGGCTTGCGCGGCACTATCAAAGAACACTACATTTTCTTTTTTAGGTAGCCTTTTTGTACTTGATGGCAGGCAATACATACCTGAGGTTTTCACGCCATAAACAAAATATGCATCAGCTTCTGTATTTCGATCTACAATTGCTTGCCATCTATCTTCGTCTGTTATCCACTGATTTTTCATTTTGCTCACCTCAATTGCAATTTAATCTTTGATGACCCATTTTCGCAACTTTGTTGATAAGCAAAACTCTTGGTATTGCTATTTTAATCTTTTCAACGCAAAAACATTCCAATGCAACTTTACTCCCAGCACACCCAATAAAATTAAACCTGCACCTAAAATTTGAGTACTGGTCAGCACATGATCAAAGAAGAAATAATCAATCACTATGGTCGATATAGGATAAATAAAAGATAAGATCGCAATGTTATTTAAAGGTATTTTCTTAAATGCCGAGTACATTAAATAGTAAAGAAATGCCGTATGTAAAACTCCAAGCCCGAGTACAAAGAGCCATTGTTGGCCTATCGGTGGGTTTGCAAAAACCGATATAAACTGAGTCATAACAATGGCTCCACTTAAGGTTTGTATAAGCACAATTAATAACGGCGGTGTGTTAGTTAGTTTTTTAGTCATTAGAACAGATATTGAATACAGTGTAGTAGCAACTAAAACCAGCCCCAAACCGACTAACTGATTAGAGTTCACCGAGGCACTGCCCAAACCTATAATTACGATGAGCCCAATAAAAGCGACTATGGTCCATAGCACATCATTTTTATTTAGCTTTTCATGAAAGACCAAAGCCCCTAAAAATAAAATCACAAACGGGTTTACGTGATAAACAATCGTGGCTAAAGAAATAGAAGTTTTAGGGAAAGCAGCAAACAGCAGAACCCAGTTAAAAATAATAAGTAAGCCCGAAGTCACCATTAAAAATAGTTCTTTTTTGCCAAAGTATACTTTCTTAAAGTGGCCATAGAATAAACAGATGGGTATTAAGCATAGTGCTGATATAAGGCAGCGAAAAAATACAATGTTTATTGGTGATTGACCTGATTTAATCACAAATAGGCCAATACTCCCTGAAAGCAGCATAGCTACAACCATTTCAAGTGTGCCGACTTTTCTTTTTAACTTGGGATCGTCCACAACTTTCTCCAATACCTTTATATCGTTAATTAATTGACTTATTTATATTTATCTAGTCGACTAAAGTTTCTTCAAATATGCTTTTGAATCTCAATAGAAATAAAAACCCAGTCTATTTGAATAAACTAGGTTTTTAGTAACTTAAGCCCAAAAGTCTAATTTCTTGTAAAACATACTAAATTGAACGTTGTTACTAATGTTCATACACTCTTATTTTTCTAAACCAATCTGCTTCATGAATGCTTGGTTATCCCAAAATAAATATTCTTCATCCATTGTGCCATTCTTCCAATGACCTACCGTCACCATTTTAAATTTAAATGCTTTACCCGTAGGTGGAATGGTTTTGCCATTACCAATTGGCATAGGTTGACTAAAATTACCTTCTATCTCACCAATAACACTTGTCCACTCTCCAGAAGCGATGCGTATAGGGTGTGTTTTGATTTTGGTATTAGGTGCAAAAACGAACATTTTTTTTAGTTCAACAATATGATCTGGAATTCCAACCGTCGTACTTCCATCTGGATAATGCACGCGAATATTAGCAGCATGGCTTTCTTTCAAACGATCCCATTTTTGATTGCTATAAACATCAAAATCTAAGGTATCAAATTTAATGAGATGTTCCTTACCAATACGTTCTGCTTCTCTATATTGAGCTAGCTCTTTTGCATCTTTTTTTGACAATACCGAATCTGCTTGACTAGCAGTAGTGCCCAATGTCATGACTAGGCCTAAAGCAATATGTGTAAATACACCTAATTTTTTCATCATATATTTTCCTGGCAGCAATTTGAGTGGGTTTGTAGTTAAACAATTTTCACACTCTTTTAATTATCAATTTATTATTTACAAGCTTTACCAAACCTATTTATTAATGAATGGATAGCTTTTTAGAGTATGCTTGGGATGATTTATGCAGTCAAATACATAAAAACTTGTATGCCACCTAAAGAGTGAAATGAAAAAATAATTTAATGATTAAAAGCTTTTATCAAATAATTCAATTACATGATTGCTTTTTATTTAAGCTCATTTTTTAGATTAAAATAAACCTATTATGAACTTAAAGTAAAAAAACCACTAAAAATAAAGCCTTCCACTCTATTTTATTCAATATATTTTAAGTATTAATTAAAAATCAAATATCTAACCATTTTGCAAATGTACTGTATAAAGGATATATGAGGTTATACCCTTTTCAATCTGACAGGAGCTATGAATGATGTCTAAGTATATGTACTAAATGCTTATAATCCTTGCTACAAGCTTCTTCTATAACTTTATTAATGTCACTTTTAGACCAATTCTGTTTGGACGCAGCAAAAATAAAGACTGCTAATAAAACAAACTGATGTTCTCCAAAGCGAAAATAAACATTATTAACCTTTTTCGATGGTTTAAATAAATTCATAGCGGTGTTACATACATCATTCAAGGTTAATAAAATCAAATAATTTAATTATTTATTATATAGTTAATGCAAAATTCAGTATAAAACATATTATCTATGAAATTTTTTAATTAAAATTTAGGCACTCTTCTATTTATAATTACAAATCAATAA
>NZ_JBIUCP010000032.1:0-47648 GCF_044538765.1 Acinetobacter sp. ABJ-A23_2 | reverse complement strand
AAGTTGAGATCTAATTTTATTAATGTCAAATTATTGAAAATAAGTATAAAAACTTATTCCAAATTTTGGAGTGTTAAGGCAGTATACAAACAATAAAAATAATGAAGCTTGTTTCTATTGTATACAGAAAATCTCGTTATTTTTACGCAGAAAATATGTGATTGGTATATATTATTGATCTTGACATTTTTGTTTACTATTTTACTTGTTTATTATCGTGCCATACACATCGTTGAAAAATTATATTCATAAAAATCAACACTATGTGTATTTATATTCGTTATGATCTAGGATTAGGTTTGAATGAAAAGTTTTAAAGTTGCCCTTGCTCAGTTTTCTCCGCATATTGGCAATATTGACTCAAACACCCAAAAGATGATTGAGCAAGCAAATCAGGCGAAAAAACAAGACGCTGACCTGATTATTTTTCCTGAGCTTTCTGTGATTGGTTATCCAGCTGAAGACTTATTGTTACGTCCAAATTTAAATAAACGTATGCAAAAAGCTTTTGCTCAACTTAGTGAAGTTAAAGATATTGTGATGGTTTTCGGCTTCGTAAACCAAACAGAAGACGGCCAACGTTATAATTCAGCTGCTGTCATGAAAGACGGTCAGGTTTTAGGTGTCTTCAATAAGCACAACTTGCCAAACTATGGCGTTTTTGATGAAAAACGTTATTTCCAAAAAGGCCATCAGCACTTGGTGTTTGAATACTTAGGCCATAAGTTTGGTGTACTTATTTGTGAAGATATCTGGTCAATCAATACAGTTAAACAATTAAGCCAATTAAATGTTGATACTGTACTTGTGCTTAATTCGTCGCCATATGAAGTGGGCAAACCACAGCATCGTATACAAACATTAAGTGAACTTGCAAAACAGCTTCATTTAAACATTGTTTATGTCAACCAAGTTGGTGGACAAGATGATTTAATTTTTGATGGTACAAGCTTCGTCAGCAACCAAAATGGTGAAATTGCTTTACAAGCTCCAAGCTTTAAAGAAGATCTCTACATTGCTGAATTTGACCGTGACACAAAACTCTATAAAGTTACCGAGTCTGCGCCTGCATTAGAAACTTTTGCAGAGATCTATCAAGGCTTAGTTATGGCAACGCGTGACTATGTAGAGCGTTCAGGTTTCCCTGGTGTGATCTTAGGTCTTTCTGGTGGTATTGACTCTGCCCTCACACTTGCAATTGCGGTTGATGCAATTGGTGCAGAAAAAGTACAAGCTGTAATGATGCCATATACTTACACTTCTCAAATTAGTGTAGAAGATGCAGCTGAACAAGCTCGTCGTATGGGCGTGACTTTCGGTATTGCTGAAATTCACTCAATCGTAAATAGCTTCATGCAAACGCTCTATCCGTTCTTTGGTAATTCACCAGCCGATGCAACTGAAGAAAATTTACAAGCACGTGCTCGTGGCACATTGCTTATGGGCTTATCTAACAAGTTTGGTAATTTAGTACTCGCTACTGGTAACAAGTCTGAACTTTCAGTTGGCTACTGTACGCTTTATGGCGATATGGTTGGTGGCTTTGCGGTTCTAAAAGATGTTTATAAAACTATCGTGTTTGAATTAGCAAAATACCGTAATAGCTTAAGTGAAACTCCGGTTATTCCTGAGCGTGTGATTACGCGACCACCTTCAGCAGAACTTCGTCCAGATCAAAAAGACCAAGATTCTTTACCAGCTTATGATGTATTGGATGCCATCCTTTACGCATACATTGAAGAAGATTTAGGTCAGGCCGACATTATTGCCAAAGGTTTTGATAAAGAAGTTGTTGAAAAAGTCATCCGTTTAGTTGATCGTAATGAATACAAACGTCGTCAAGGTGCGATTGGCCCGAGAATTACCTCTCGTGCATTTAGTCGCGAACGACGTTATCCGATTGTCAACGGTTGGACAGCGAATGACTGAGCAGAAAAACTCATCAAAAACTACAGCACTTGCTCAAGCACTTTTGCTTGAGCAGGTGGAATTTTTCAAAAAACAATTATCTATAGAAAACTCACCTATTTATTTCCAGCAGTTCATTCAGTTGTTTATGCAACATGCTGACGAAATTAAACTTCATGAAGTTGTAGATTTAGAACAATTACAAGCTGTTGTGAAACGTTATGCTTTTGAAATGCAGCTTGGTGCTGGCTTACTTGAGTTTATTGGGGAAATTGCACAGCGTATTTATTTATCTGCGATGAAATCTCCAATTCAGCTACAAGACTTGGTATCAGATCACCAGTTTGAAATGTGGCTTTCCAAGTTTTTGGAAATGGAACATATTCCTCACTATCTGAATGATTTTTTAAGAACCAGCCCCTCTGTACAGCAGCTTTGCCAATATATTGCCACTTCAACCTTAGAACAAAAATTACCAAAATTTTTAACTGCCGCTACAGTAAATGACTACCATTTTGAATGGCAACATAAACTCAAAAAATTCTCTTTTTTACAACAGCAACGTCTCGAACATAAACTTGAAACGTGGATTGCCAGTTTTATTCATGAACAACTTACAGAATTAAGCCTTTTATCGGCTGAAGATTTAGAAAGCCTAGTACGTCATGTCTGGGAAGACATTAGACATAAAAAAATGTATGAGTTTATGAAACAGCTCACTCCTCTCGATGTTGAGGAGTTCTTTGTTTTAATTTATGAGTACTGGAAAGAGCTACGCCAGTCGCAATTTATGCAAGATCTTATTTTGTATGGCGTCGAAGTCTTTTATGACTTTTATAAAGACCAAAGTCTATTTGAAGTGTTAAGTGAGATTGGTTTAACCGAAACCGATTTACAAACTGAAGCTTTACGTTTTTATCCGAAGGTTATGGATGCCTTTAATGAGCACGGTATTTTAGAACCATTACTTCAAGCGCTCTTAGCACCTTTTTATCAAAGCTCAAAAACACTCGATATGATTGAAAAACATTTTAATGAGTAAAAAATAGATAAAAAGAAACCACGCAGGAGCGTGGTTTTTAAAATGGTGGCTATGACGAGACTTGAACTTGTGACCCCCGCATTATGAGTGCGGTGCTCTAACCAACTGAGCTACATAGCCGTAAACTGTGTGCGCATTATCTATAGTTCTGTATAGCAGGTCAATACTTCAAAACTCTTTATGCCCACCAAATGAACAAATATGATTCAGATTACCATTATTTGTTTATTTTTTAGCAAATCCTTACTTTAAGCAATTGATCGGCCACAGAAATATATTAAAGATCTAATACTAGTTTTTTACCTTTGGCTCGCGATACACAAATCATCATGCTCTTTTGTGAAGCTTTTTCGGCATCACTTAAGTATTGATCGAAGTGTTCTGCTTCACCTTCTAAAATAGCAGTTTCACATGTACCACAAACCCCTTCTCGGCATAGACATTCCACGTCAATATTTAATGTCTCAATAGCTTGTAAAATAGTCTGGTTACTTTGTACTTCAATTTCCTGATTAGATTTAGCAAGTACCACCGTAAATGCTTCACCATCTTCTGGAACTGTTGAGGCAAATTGTTCCCAATGAATATATTCATCTCGGTAACGGTGCTTATTACAACAATCAATCACAGCATCAATCATAGGTTTAGGACCACATACATAGACATGCGTGCCTTTTGGCTGCGATGAAATGAGTTGATCTAAATTTAATGCGCAACCTTCTGAATCAACATAACTAAACACATGCTCAGCATGTTTCTGCTTTAACTCATCTAACAAAGCCGCATGTTCAGGTGAACGATAAGCATAATGTAGCTCAAAGTCTGCTCCACGTGCCGCCAGCTCATCCATTTGCGGTAAGAATGGTGTAATACCAATACCACCTGCAATTAAAATATGTTTATTGCCTGTTTCCGCTAATGGAAATAAATTTTTTGGTTCTGAAATCTGAATTTCACAGCCTTCATTACATTGATCATGCATGAAAACCGAACCGCCCTTACCTTCCACATCTTTACGAACACAGACTTGGTAAGTCGATAGGTCTTGCGTACAGCTCATCAATGAATAGGCATTGGAAAGTTGCTCATTCATTTTGACAATAATATGGCTTCCCCCACTAAATCGAGGAAAGTTCTGCCCATCTTGACGTTTGAACGTAAACCGTTTGATTAAAGGGGTTAGCTGTTCCACACGAGTAACAACTGCTGGGAACATTTCATAATGACTAGCCATATTAGAATCCTTCTTTTACCGCATATTCTTGTTGTTAGGGCTTATCCTTAAAGCCCTAAACACATGTATTTAATAGTCATGAATTCTTCAAGACCATATTTTGAACCTTCACGCCCAACACCTGATTGCTTCACACCGCCGAATGGTACAACTTCATTTGAAATTGCTGTTGCATTCATACCGACCATTCCATATTCAAGTTGTTCTGACACTCGCCATAAACGTGAAATATTTTCGCTGTAAACATAAGCAGCTAAACCAAAAATGGTGTCATTGGCTTGAGCAACAACATCTGCTTCATCTGTAAAGCGAATGAGCGGCGCAACTGGACCAAAAATTTCTTCTTGGACAATTTCCATCGTACGGTCAACATTAGTTAAAACCGATGGCTCATAAAAGGTTTGTCCTAAAGCATGTTGCTTACCGCCGCAAGCAACCTTAGCGCCTTTGCTCACTGCATCATCAATCAACTGCTGTGCTTTTAACACTGCTTTTTCATTAATTAATGGGCCAATTTGCACGCCATCTTCAAGTCCATTACCGACTTTAAATTTTTGTACTTCTTGAACAAACTTCTCGGCAAAAGCTTGATAAATATTGTCATGCACATAAATACGGTTAGCACAAACACAGGTCTGGCCTGCATTACGGAACTTGGCAAAAATCGCACCTTGTACAGCTTTATCTAAATCGGCGTCATCAAACACAATCAGAGGAGCATTTCCGCCTAACTCAAGCGCCAATTTTTTAATGGTACTTGAGCACTGCTGCATCAGTAGGCGTCCCACTGGAGTTGAGCCAGTGAAGGTCAGTTTTTTCACTTTTTCATGTGAAGTAAATACCGAACCAATTTCCTGAGATTTACCAGTAACGACGTTAATCACACCAGCTGGAACACCTGCTTTTTCTGCAAGTTTCGCAATCGCTAAAGCACAATAAGGCGTTTCATTCGCTGGCTTAATCACGACCGTACATCCAGCTGCTAAAGCCGGTGCTGCTTTACGGGTAATCATGGCAATTGGGAAATTCCAAGGTGTAATCGCAGCCACTACACCTACAGGTTCTTTACTAATAATAAAACGCTGCTGGTTATTTACGGTTGGAATCACATCACCATAAATACGCTTGCCTTCTTCGGCAAACCATTGAATAAATGAGGCAGCATAACGCACCTCACCTTTCGCTTCTGCTAAAGGCTTGCCTTGCTCAATAGTCATAATGAGAGCAAGTTCATCAGTATGATCGAGAACCAGTTTATGCCAAACCAATAAAATATCTGCACGGTTTTGAGCCGTTAAAGCTTTCCAACTTTGTAAAGCAGTATAAGCAGCTTCAACTGCTTGAGTCGCCTCAGCCGCTCCCATATTCGGAATTGTGCCAATTTCTTCGCCTGTTGCAGGGTTAGTCACTGGAACCGTTGCATTTGACTGTGCAGCTAGCCACCGCCCATTAATGTAGGCTTGTTGCTGAAATAATTCAGTACTTTGTAAACTCGACATATCATCTTCCTAACTGAAGAATCAGGTATAAGTCATCTTTACACCTGAATAAATCCATTTGTTTTATTTGTGATGCTGCGCTACAAGATGTTGGAAGTAAGCAATACCATGCTCACTAATTCCTGAACGTTGCTTGTCAGTCATAATACGACCTTGACCACGATAACCACGTGATTTCAAACCACGTTGTACACTTTCTACCAAGTTCAAATCTTCAGGACGGAATACATTGCGATACCACTCAATTAAGTCTTTCTGATCTTGAGTGAGTTCTTCGTTCGTGAAATAAATATCGTAATGCTGCAAAGTCGTTTCTGCATCTACAGGGAACTCATAGATGACAGTCATAAAATTGCTGCCCGGTGGTACGTTGAACATGGTACAAGGCCAAGTCCAGAAACCATGAAACTCAGGATCTGTTATCGATGGATCAAGTTTGAACGACTTTTCTGATGAACGCGCAAAACCGTACTGTAATGTCCAGTTTTGATGCGTTGTGTGCCAATATTTATCAACCTGTACTGAGTCAGCAAAGCCAGGATGTGCCGGACCACAGTGGTAACATTCCATGTAATTATCAACAATCACTTTCCAGTTTGCTGGCGTTTCTGTCACAAAACGTGCTGCCAATTTTAAATCTTTAATTACGCTACATGCTTGATTTAAACGCTCTGCAAAGCCCGGAAGTTGGTCTTCGACACAAGTTGCATTTTCATCCATATTAATGAAAATAAAACCAGCATATTCCTCAACTTTTAAAGGCACCATGCTTGAGTTTTCTTTATCGAAAGATTCAACGTGGTCACAGTTACGTGCCAAAGCCAAGCTACCGTCTAGCTTAAAAGTCCAAGCATGGTATGGGCAGGTAATTACATTTTTTGCTTTACCACTGCCACTTAAAAGCTCGTGACCACGATGCGGACACACATTATAAAACGCACGTAAAACGCTATCTTTACCACGAATTATGACAATATTTTCACCAATTACTTTACGGGTAATATAGTCATTCGGTTGTGCTAATTCACTGCCATGTGCAACACAAATCCAGCTTTTAGCAAAGATTGATTCTTTCTCGTGCTCAAAAACTTGTGATGAAGTATAGAAAACTTTAGGGAAAGTCCATGCAACATCTGGGTTTGCGCAAAAATCTTCAGGTAATTTTTCAACTGCACTCATGTTATTACTCCATTAAATTCTTTTCGTCCAAATGACTCGATATTAAATTGATGTCTTTTCGACACTGCCAAACATGCGACGTATCGCACTCAGCATGTTTTGATATAACTGTTGAACTTCTGGGCAGTCACGCATAAGACGTAAACTGCCATGTAATAAACCTTTGCCTAAATGGAACTCACTCGAAATTCCTGCTTGTTCCAATTTTTGGGTAAGGAAATAACCGTCATCACTTAAAGGGTCATACTCAGCAACTGCAACAAAACTGGCAGGCATATCTGAAAAGTCCGTTGCCAATAAAGGCGCTAGACGTAAATCCTGCCAATCTTGAGAGTTAGGTGCATATTCCTTTAAATAAAAATGCATATCTTCTGTCGTTAACGACGGCGCATGGGCATGCTTTTGTGCGGCTGGTGTATCAAGCGCTGTAGTTAAACACGGATAAACCAAAGCCAGTCCTTGAGCTTGCATACCACTATGCTGTAGATGCACTGCAAGGGCTGCTGCTAAATTACCGCCAGCACTATCCCCTGCTAGAACGATATTTTCACTATCGATTTGCCAAGTTGAACCATGCTTTTTAAGCCATTGATAAACTGCTAAACAATCTTCATAAGCTGCTGGAAAGCGGTGCTCCGGTGCCATGCGGTAATCTACGCTAATGACAACTGCATTTAAGTCCTGACACAAATAGCTGGTAATAAACTCATGTGAATCGAGCCCACCAACCATCCAACCGCCGCCATGTAGATACAACACACATGGCCAACCAGACTCAGGTCGATTTGTTTTTGGTAAATACACACGAACAGGAACTTGATGCTCATCATTTGCAACAAAGTGATCTTCTACTGCAATCTTGCCATCACGTGGCAAAGTGTAGTGTCGGCACATCGCGTCATAAGCCGCACGGACTGAGTCAATATCGGTATCTGCTGGTGAATAAATGCTGTTCCAATACACAAGGCTTTGCATTTCTTCACTTAAGGCATAAGTGGTCTGTTCATATGTCGTCATTACCGTTCCCTCTAGCTGGTTTTTCTATCCAGTTTGATTGAGCTTGCAAGCTCAAGCTGCATCCGTTTTGCATGTTCATCTTGAGACTGGTTTAAACCAATTTCCGAATCATCATAACCTTGTTGCTCAATTAAATGCGATGGGACTTTGGCATAATCCTGAATCAACCATTTCACTAAGCCATAGGTTTGAATCAGAATAATCACGATGAATGGTAAAGCCGTCACAATCGTCGCTGTTTTCATGGTGTCTAAAGGTGCTTTACTAAAGATCATGGCAATTGGAACTAAAGTCAGCATGACACACCAGAACAAACGGGCATTTGGCGATGGGTCTTGTCCTTCACTTAAACCACGTGTACATGTTGCTGAAACCGCATACCCGACTGCATCCATATGCGCTGCTAAGAACACCACCATAATGCCGAGGAAAATCCACATCATGAGTTTTCCGGCTGGTAACAGGCTAAGTAATTGGCCAATCGCAACCTCACCACCTTGTTGGCTTAAGATTTGCGGTACATTCACAGCTCCATGAATAAAGCTATAAACACTGTAGTTTTCGAACACACCAAAGATGAACCAAAGACCGACACTACCGCCAATTACCATGGCAAAGATGACTTCTTTAATCGTACGGCCTTTAGAAACACGTGTTACAAAGAGTGCTACACCCGGCGCATATGAAATCCACCATAACCAGTAGAAAACAGTCCATTCACGAGTAAACTTGCCATCACCCATTGGGTCAGTAAACAAACTCATATCAACAAAGTTGGTTGCCATTAACCCGAAACTCATTAATGAGTTATTCAAAATGAATTGAGTCGGACCAAAGCACAGTACATAAATCGCAAATAACACCACGCCTAAACACACCATGTGGCTTAAACGCTGCATGCCCTTGTCCATACCTACATACGAACTGAGTGCGAACAGAACCGAAACACCCAAAATAATGATGACCTTAGTCATAAAGGTATTTGGGATACCTGTGAGCTGCGACAAAATATTGGTAAATGTCACGGCGGTAAGTACTAGCGAAATGGTCAATGCACCAAACATACAAAGCAAGAACATAAGGTCAACTAAACGTCCAACCACGCCAGTTGATTTAAAGCCTGTTACCGCTTCAATCACGGAAGCCAAACTCAACCCTTTGTTTTTTCTCACATGGTAGCTGTAGCACAAAGAAATTGATGCCAATGCATAAATTGCCCAAGCACTTAAGCCAGAGTGAAAAAATGAGTAAGCCACACTATATTTCAATGCTTCTGCTGACTCAGGCGGTAGGCTCAAACCCGGAGTTTGATAATAGTAAGCCCAGTCCAAAAAGCCCCAGTACAGTGTAGAAGACCCAATACCCGACAAGATGAACATAAAAATCCATGACATCGTGGTGTATTGCGGTTTCCCTTCACCTAGTTTGATTTTTCCGTATTTACTAAAGGCCAAACCAAAAGTAAAAATGATAGCTAAAAAAGCAAACAGTAATACTGGGGTTGTAAATACCGATGTCGTCCACTGCATCCATGTTGCAGCAATCTTGATCGACTCTTGCGAATAAATTGCTAAACCAGCAACTGAAATAAATACAAACAGTAAGCTGGTTACGGCAAGAACTTTATCCGTATAAATTTTTGTGTTTTGATTATCCATATCCATACATCCATTTTTGGATGGCGTTATTCCATAGCGAACACGTCCATTTTAGTTTGGGCTACACCTGATGCAATTGCATCTCCTACCTCATAAGTTTTTGCATGACCGCCAATATCGGCTGTTTTTGGCCCATTAATTAAGACATTCTCAATCGCCTGCATAATGTCCTGACCTGCTTGAATGCAGCGCTCGTCTTCTTCACCAAAGAATTCGAACATCATGGCACCTGACCAAATCGCAGCGATTGGGTTGGCAATTTGTTTACCGTAAATATCTGGTGCTGAACCATGTACAGGTTCAAACAATGATGGGAATTTTCTTTCTGGGTTTAAATTTGCCGAAGCAGCCAAGCCGATGGTTCCTGTACATGCAGGGCCTAAATCGGAAAGAATGTCGCCAAATAAGTTCGATGCCACAACCACATCAAAACGTTCAGGTTGTAAAACAAAACGAGCCGCTAAAATATCAACGTGCTGTTTATCAGCCTGAATTTGTGGATATTGTTTTGCCATAGCGTCAACGCGTTCATCCCAGTACGGCATACTGACCGCAATACCATTTGATTTGGTCGCTGCAGTAATTTTTTTCGCATCACGTTGATTTGCAAACTCAAATGCATAACGCAAAATTCGGTCTACACCATGACGTGTAAATACTGCTTCTTGTAAAACAAACTCTCGGTCTGTTCCTTCAAAAGCTTTACCGCCAATGGCTGAGTACTCACCTTCACTGTTTTCACGAACCACGTAAAAATCGATATCGCCCGGTTTTTTCCCTACTAATGGACATTTCACACCTGGCATTAAGCGCACTGGACGTAAATTCACATATTGGTCAAAACCACGACGGAACTGGAGCAGCGAACCCCAAAGCGAGATATGGTCAGGCACTTTATCTGGCCAGCCTACAGCGCCAAAATAAATTGCATCGTAGCCCTGCAAAGTTTCAAACCAGTCATCCGGCATCATTTTGCCGTGCTCAAGGTAATAATCGCAGCTTGCCCAATCGAAAGCATCTAACTGAAGCTCAATGCCATGCTTCTCTGCTGCTGCCTTTACAACCTTAATGCCTTCTGGTAGAACTTCTAAACCAATGCCATCGCCTGCAATCGTGGCAACTTTATATCTTTTTGCCATAAGCTTCCTTCACACCTTCGACTAATATCCTTGTATGGCTTAAACATGATGTTTTAAGCAAAAATGATCAATAACGGAACTATCACTCCAATGGACACGGATCGTGAATAATCTACCTAACCTATCGGATTTAAAGGTTTTTTGCACAGTCGCCAAACTAAAAAGTTTTGTCGAATCTGCTGAAGAACTCGGAACATCGCCAGCTTTTATTAGCAAGCGAATTAATATTTTAGAAAACACCTTAAGCTGCAAACTTTTTCATCGCAGTACACGTCACGTTAGCCTGACGGAAGATGGCAAACTTATTATTGAGAGAGTTTCAAATATTCTTGAGGAATTTGATGAAGTTTGTGAATTGGTCAATAACCCACTCAGTACACCTACGGGTCGTATGGATATTATTAGTAGCTTTGGTTTTGGCAGAAAGCATATCGCACCTATTCTGTCTAAATTAATGATGCTTTATCCAAAGCTTCAGATTCATTTTGACACCATCGACAATACCAAAGACCTGATTCAACACAGTATTGATTTAGACATCAGAATTGGTAATGAAATTGCACCCAATATGATTGCAAAGAAGTTAGCATCTAATTTCCGAATTTTATGTGCGGCACCGAGTTATTTACTTAAACACGGCGTACCAGACAGCATTGAAGATTTGCAAACACATGATTGTTTGACGATTAGTGAGCGTGATCAATCGTCTGTATTATGGAAATTTAGACATGCTTCTGAAGATGTATCAGTGCATATCAAACCTCGTTTCGTTTCTAATAACGGTGAGATTATTCATCAGCTTGCCATAGAAGGACACGGCATTATTTTCCGGTCAATTTGGGATGTTGCAGATGAACTCATTACAGGCCAACTTCAACATATTTTGCCTGAATATTGGCAAGATGCAGACGTCTGGGCAGTTTATCCGTCGCGACTCAAAAGCTCGTCTAAATTACAAACTTGCATTTTGTTCATTCAAAATGAATTACTTAATCGATTGCAACATGTACAAAACCTAAACCGTGGACAACTCATTTCACCAGCCGTCAAAAGAGAACCACCACCTGAAAAAGTTTTTCTATAAAAAAAGCCCTAAGTGAGCCTATTCACTTAGGGCGGTAGTTTGCTTTTAAATTTTAGAAATAATATCCAATTGAAAGATAAAACAGTTTATCCCAGTCATTACTACTACCTTGTGCAAGGCCATTTGCCCCACCACCTACCATTGGGTCATTCTTGCTCATAATATATTCACCCTGAATACCAATAGCTTTGTAATTAAAATAAACCCCTGCAATTAAACGTTCAGAGTCTTTATAACCATCCTCATCTTTGAAAAAGCAACTATGGGAGATATAAGGCTTAATATTGGTAAGTTGATGGAATGGCTGAGAAAAGGTGTAATTAATCTCATTGACCAAATATTTACCTTTATTGGCGACTTGATATGGATAGTCGAATGCACCAATCGTTGAACTATTTGGAAATAAATCATCCCCATTGGTGACATCTTGCTTACCTGCCAAGAACATCCATTGCCATGCTTGATATTGGGTTTGAGCAAAAACGTTCCATGACTTACGATGTCCATCTATGTTTGTTCTTTTATTTTCTAAATCAGAGTACCAAAACGAACCACCCAATTCTGTTGAAAAATTTTGAGCTTTATCAATTTCAAATTTTCTAGATGCTCGACCAATCCACATATTTTTTTCTTCAATATTAGTGCCATTCGACAAGTCATCAGCTTCAACAAAATTTCCGCTATATCGACTTGAGTCTTTTGATGTCCCCTTATAATTGCCTCCATCAGTTGGATAGAAACCTAAGGTCAAATTGTATTTGTCATCTGCAAATTTATATTTAATACCTAAATTATCAATATCTTCTAAACCAACGGTATTTAAAAGCGTCTCGTAATAACTACTTCCCCAAAATTCTCCAAAACCAAAATCAACAGGTTGTAAACCTGCCGTGATTCTCTGCTGGTCAGATAACTTATAACCTACCCATGCTTTTTTTAGAAAAATTGCATCGCATAAGCGATCATATTGATAACAACGAGCATCCGCCCCTGCAATCCAATCTGGATTTTCGTAACCCAACACTAATTTAATATCTGTGAGTCGCCAGTCATCATTTTGAGAACCTTCATTCGCCCCAACCACATAGTCCTTATGTAAATAGCGGGAACGTACCGCGCCAGATACTTTAAATTGACCCGAATCTAAAGTTGGATCTCCCCAACTCAAATCAGCCGCAGAGACTTGTACTCCCGCAGATAAACTCAGAATTCCTAAAAATAATAATGACCTTTTCATGTCTTCAACATCCTTGTTAAGTGTTATAAGAACATGAAGAAATTGAGTTAGACAAACAATGCCAGAACTATAAAGTCGGTCTTTACAAACTGTGTTTAATCAAAAAATGAGCATAAAAAAAGACCACGCAGGAGCGTGGTCTGTAAAATGGTGGCTATGACGAGACTTGAACTTGTGACCCCCGCATTATGAGTGCGGTGCTCTAACCAACTGAGCTACATAGCCGTAAACTGTGCGCGCATTATCTTAGCTTCTTAACCGCGCGTCAAGAAAAATTTTCAATAAAATGAGGTGAAGTGAGCCTATAAGCCGGGTTCTGTCGAGGATGGTCATTCCTCTAGGCGTACAATCACTCATACGCTCAAGCGACCTACCCGAATCCAGTACGGGCCGCACCTAGGATTCCTATTTGGTCTTGCTTCTGGTGGGGTTTGCCATGCCGTGAACTGTTACCAGACACGCGGTGCGCTCTTACCGCACCCTTTCACCCTTACCTCACGAATGAGGCGGTCTACTCTCTGCTGCACTTTCCGTCGGCTTTCACCGCCCAGGCGTTACCTGGCACCCTGCCCTATGAAGCCCGGACTTTCCTCTCCTGCTTCAGTCACGAAGACCTCCACAGCAGCGACCATCCAGCTCACTTCAGGGGCGCATATTAACAAATTTATTGACTAATTGCTTGTGCTTTTTTGAGCAATTAATCTTTTATATTTGTCTAATAGCTGTTCTTCCGTTTCCTCATGCTGCGGATCTTTAGGAATACAGTCTACTGGACAAAATAATTGACATTGTGGCTGATCATGGTGACCAACGCACTCTGTACATAAATCTGGATGAATTTCATAAATCACTTCACCCATAAAAATAGCTTCATTTGGGCAAACTGGTTCACAAACATCACAGTTTATGCACTCATCGGTGATATATAACGACACTTTACCAACCTTGTTGATGTTTACGTTCAAAAGCTTCAACCACAGCTTGCGGAACAAACTTGGTTACATCACCTTTTAAGCGTGCAATTTCTCGAATCAATGTCGAAGAAATAAAAGAATACTGTTCGGAAGGTGTTAAAAACACCGCTTCAAAATGTGGGTCCAACTGGCGATTCATATTAGCCAATTGAAACTCATATTCAAAATCAGATACTGCTCTTAAACCACGAAGTACTGCTGTAGCCTTTTGCTCTTTGAAAAAATTAACCAATAAACCATCAAAACCTACAAACTCAACATTTGATAGATGGCCTAATGATGATTGTGCCAGTGCAACTCTTTCTTCTAGACTGAACAAAGGGTTCTTATGATGTCCAATTGCAATAGCTACTACGACCTCATCAAACATTCTTGATGCTCTAGTAACTAAATCAACGTGCCCATTTGTAATAGGGTCAAATGTTCCAGGATAAATTACACGCGTTTTAGACATCCGCTAGTACTCTAATTGTATTGTGCGCCTATTTTAGCAAAAGTTATACATGAGGCGAAATATTGATATGTGGGAAAAAACTTCACCTTGGCATCAGTTTACGGCACAATAGGGACAATTGTGGAAGTTTGAATTATGGCGAAAGCAACAGTAGTTAAAAAACATAATGGCGGAACCATCGCACAAAATAAACGTGCCCGTCATGATTATTTTATCGAAGAAAAATTTGAAGCTGGCATGTCTTTACTCGGCTGGGAAGTAAAGTCTTTACGTGCTGGTCGTATGAGTTTGACAGAAAGTTATGTCATTTTTAAAAACGGTGAAGCATTCTTATTTGGTGCACAAATTCAACCGCTCCTTTCTGCATCTACACATATCGTGCCGGAAGCTACACGTACACGTAAATTATTATTATCTCGCCGTGAACTTGAAAAGCTAACAGGTTCAGTAAACCAAAAAGGTTATTCATGCGTTCCATTAGCATGTTACTGGAAAGGTCATCTGGTTAAACTTGAAATTGCGCTTGTGAAAGGTAAACAGCTTCATGACAAACGTGCGACTGAAAAAGATCGTGACTGGCAACGTGATAAAGCTCGTATATTTCATAAATAATAAAAAAACCTTTAAAGCTCGCTTTAAAGGTTTTTTTATTTCATCTTAAATTTAGCAAAATTTTAAACTACCATGACAGTTTGGTGCAAAAGTCTGGTTTTTAAGTTGTAAGTCTTTTAATGGAAAATTTACGATAGTATTGGGTAATTTCACTTCTCCCACCGCTAAATCTTCGCCAAATAAACAGTTAAGTACATTACACCTTACTGGATTTGCTGTTAAATAATTACTAATTGGGTCAACTACCTGCTTTAAAACATCATTGGTAATTTCAATTTGCTTACTTGGCGTAACGTTTCCAATATCAATTTCATCATCAAAAGCCATCCACCATCCTCTCTCAGCTGCTGCATCTGCACCTGGCCAGAATATTTTTTGTGCTTGTAAAGAAAGAGAGAATGGATTATTTAACTCAATTTTATGAATAAATCCTAAATTTTGATCAACCGTAAGAGCTGCTCTTAACCCTGTAATACTACCCGTTACATTTTTTTGTAAATTTAGTAGCCCTAATGCCGCATTGATCGATGCTTTCAAATCTCCAGAAAAGTTAAGTTGATCAATATTTGCAATACCATTGAGCATGACATTATTCATTCTTGAACCAGATATGACTTGTCCATTGATTACTATAGGCGCAGTAGTCTGTTGTAATTGTAAATTATAATCAGATGAGTTAAATCCTAGAGGCAAGCATACTAAAAGACATGCATTAACAGTACCATCTATTGTCTTACCTGTATCTTGATAAGACATATTTCTAGCTGCAGTATATGCTAAGCCAGTTGTATCTTTAATTTTTAAATAACCACTTAAACTATTAATTCCATTTGGTGTTTCCGAGTTTTCAAGCCCAAGGGTCAATAATCCCATCACTTTTTCTGCACTTAAACGAAAACCTTTAATTTCTCTTAATGCTGCACTGTCTGGATTTTTAATCGCAAATTCAATAAATGGATTACTGAAAACAGCAGAAGAAGAAGCTCGGCCATCATTCGTATCACTTAAACCACTTAAACTTAAATTATCAATATCAATATCACACCCAGCTAAACCATTTACACCACCGCAACCCAACTGCAACTTATTAATATTGGCGTTTAATTCAAGATCAGCTTCTAAACCTAATTTATAAAAACCAATATTTTGTTGGGCCATAGAAGCATCTGTTTGTTTTGGATCGGTATAGGTAAATGAAAATAAAGCCTGCGCTTCGACTTTAGAAAGTTCTGTATCATTTAGTGGAATAAGATTCGCAGATTCTAAATTAGCATAGCTCAAAGTACTCCATGTTATACAAAGAGCTGTTAACAAATTTTTCATGATTATTCCGTTTTTTTATTTATTAGTATTTAGACATCATTGTCCAAATAGACCATTTGGTAAAAAATAATCAAAAAAGAACAAAAAAGACACAACTTTTTTGTAATTAAAATAAAATATAAAATTTATTTATTTTTAATCAAAAAGTTATTTCAACCCAATCGGTGAAGCAATCCAGCAATATACTCACCAAACCATTTTGCAGTATCTAAATCACCTTGTGGCGGTGTAATTTCAACAGGTGCATTATCTGACTGAGTCATTAAACCTAAACAGCTTGATAAACGGTTTAAATCAGTTTCGGTATGACCTGTTGTCATTAAAGGCAACCCTGACCACAGCATGCCATGCTGCATCGCAAAAATATTAATCTGCTGCAAAACTGCAAGTTTATCACCGCTCAAACCACCCGAATTAGCAAAACCTGCTGCTAACTTGCCTTGCCATAAACGATTTTTCCAACGTTTAGATGTACTATCCATAAACTTTTTAAAATCGGCAGTTACGCTTCCCATATACGTTGGCGAGCCAAAAATAATACCCTGTGAGGCATCTAAAACATCCCAGTCAATGTGCTCAATATTCATCACATGTACTTTAATACCCATCACCTCTGCACCAGCAGCAATAGCAGATGCTACCTTTGCGGTATGACCATAGGGGCTGTGATAGACAATAGAGAGATGTTTTTCAGGCAAAGACATAAGCTTAATTTTTTGAGCGATTTTTTGCATTTTATCATTTTATTAAAACTTGCTAAACCATGATCTATAAATATCAAAAACTAGCTTTTTAACGAATTATTTTAGTAAGTACTGAAAATACAAAAATAAAAAACTCTCTTATATCATTTTAAAATCTAAATAACATAAGAGAGTGACAACACAACAAACCTACTTCTAAAATGAAATACGATTTTTATAAATTAAATAAAAACAAAAGTTGCCATACGTCCCGTTTTAGCATCACGGCGATAAGAAAAATACTCTTCTTGCTGTTGATATGAGCATTGATCTCCGCCTAAAACTTGCTTAACACCAAGTCTTTGCAAAATAAAACGAGCAATCGCGTATAAATCTGCGTGAAATTTATTTGGAGCCGCCCCATCAATAAATGCAGTTTCCAATTCAGGATATTTATCACAAAAGGCTTTTTTTACTTCAGCTCCAATTTCAAAGCAGGGTTGACTGATTGCAGCTCCTAACCATGCCCATGTTGGTGGGCTTTGCATTGCAGCAACTGTATTTTCAATAATACCATCCGCCAAACCACGCCATCCTGCATGTAAGTTGGCAACTTCAGTGCCCTCAGCATTACCAAGGACTACAGGTAAACAATCGGCTGTCATCATCATTAATGCATGACCTTTAGTTTGAGTAACCAAGCCATCGCCGATTAAAGCATTAAAGGGAATTTGTTCATTTACCGTATGGCAAATCGTACTATGCGTTTGGGTCATCCACGTCATTTTCTTAACGCCAAACTGAGCAAACTCTTCTAGCAGCATCATTCGATGTTGCTGAACGCGACCAGCTTCATCTTTAACATGTAAAGCAAGATTAAAACCTGTTAATTCGGTTTGATCCGTTGGCAAAGCCAAAGGATGTTGAACACGTGTCTGCCCTACAAATACGCCTTGAGGTAAACCTTGAACAAATTCCATATACATGTCCTTAATATGCAGCGTTTTCTGAACGTAACACATTAACCAACTGAGTAAAATCTTCAGGCCATGGTGCTTCAAATAACATTTCTTCACCAGTACGCGGATGTTTTAAGCCCAACTTAGCTGCGTGCAATGCTTGGCGTTTAAAACCACGTAAAGTTTCAATCAGTAATTCAGATGCACCTGCAGGCACACGTACACGGTTCATATAAACCTGATCACCAATTAAGCCGTAGCCAATATAACTAAAATGCACACGAATCTGATGAGTTCGGCCTGTTTCTAGACGCGCTTGCACACGAGTAAAATCTTTAAAACGCTCTTTTACATTGTAGTGAGTCACCGCATCACGCCCGCCCGGCAAAATTGCCATTTTTACACGGTCAACTGGGTGGCGTTTAATTGGCTCATCAATCGTACCGCCAGCAATAATATTTCCATAAACAACTAAGTCATATACACGATAAACCGACTTATTTGCCAATTGTTTACTTAAAGAAAATTGCGCTTCTAACGTTTTAGCAACAACCAATAAACCGCTGGTGTCTTTATCGATACGATGCACTAAACCAGCACGAGAAAGTTCCGCCAATTTTGGAGAATGGTAAAGCAACGCATTTACTAAAGTTCCAGAAGTATTACCTGCTCCTGGATGTACTACCATCCCTACTGGTTTATTAATGACTAAAATATCGTCATCTTCATAAACAATGTTGAGTGGAATGTTTTCAGGTTGACTCGTCGTCTGAGCTTCAAGCTCAACTTCGAGTGTAAGCAGCTCTGTGCCTTCACAACGGTGCTTAGGTTTGACAATGTTACCATTCACCAACAGATGGCCATCCTTCAACCATTGCTTGAGCTTTTCACGCGAAAACTCACTCCACACCATAGCTGCAACTTGGTCGATGCGTTGCCCTAAGTAGCTTTCATCTAGCTGAACTTGCAACGATAAACGTGTTGCAGTTGTATCAGAAGTATGGTTATCTGCATCCTCAGAATCTTCAAGTAAATTGAAGTCGGTTTCAGAGAAGTTTGTGTTTGAAGATTGTGCTGAAGTCATTTGATCATTGAGATAAAAGTGGTTTAATAGCGCAATTGTAGCTCATTGCCCAACATAACAGAGGAGTTTTTATGTCGCTACCACGTTATAAAATTACGATGCTTGCCTTATCTCTAGGTGTAGCGTCTGCATTTGTGGGCTGTAGCAGCAATCCAAGTAAAAAAGAAGTGGTCGATACTGGACCTCAATCTAGCGAACAGGCATATTTTGAAAAGGCCCAAAAATCTCTTGATCGTGGTCAATATCTTGACGCTGCCAAATCTTTAGAGGCGATTGATACCTATTATCCAACTGGACAATACGCACAACAAGCACAACTTGAACTTCTCTATTCAAAATTTAAACAAAAAGATTATGAAGGGGCGATTGCTCTAGCTGAACGCTTTATTCGTTTAAATCCTCAGCATCCAAATGTAGATTATGCCTACTATGTACGTGGCGTATCTAATATGGAGATGAACTACGACAGCTTATTGCGTTACACGTCTTTGCAACAATCACACCGTGACATCAGTTATTTAAAACTTGCTTATCAAAACTTCGTTGATTTGATTCGTCGCTTCCCAAGTAGCCAATACTCTGTCGATGCAGCACAGCGTATGAAGTTTATTGGTCAAGAGCTTGCTGAAAGTGAAATGAATACGGCACGTTTTAACGTTAAGCGTAAAGCATGGGTTGCAGCGGCTGAGCGTTCACAATGGGTAATTGAACACTATCCACAAACACCTCAAGTACCAGAAGCACTAGCAACTTTGGCATACAGCTATGACCAGTTGGGTGACAAGGCAACTTCACAACAATACATCGAAGTTTTAAAGCTTAATTATCCTAGTCTGGTTAATAAAAATGGCACAGTAAACATGCGTGCTGCCCGTAAAGAAGGCAACTGGATTAACCGCGCTACCTTGGGTATTCTCGGCCGTGAATCTAAGTCTACAACACCAGATACTACGACTACTGAAACAGAACCTAAACGTAGTCTACTTAACCGTGTAAGCTTTGGTTTAATTGGTAATTCTGGCAAAGAAGAAACTCAAGAAACAACAAAAGCACCTGTTGAGACTCCAAAAACTAAACGTAGTTGGACTAACCGTTTAAGCTTCGGTTTACTTGATAAACCAGAAAAAGCAGCAGAAGGTGCAACCACTGCACCTGCAGCATCTTCGTCTGAACCAGATGATGCTGCTCAATAAGCGATAACAGCTTAAAAATAACCAACAAACAGGCAAGTGATATCACTTGCCTGTTTGTTTTTATAAAATAGTAAAATATTTATCGGGCATATCTCGGTTCATCATGTCAGAATAATCTGACCTATCGCATCATTAGTTTAAACACGGTTATCTGAATTATGGCAATTCCACAGCATACGATTGATCAGATTCTAGATCGGACAGATATTGTCGATCTGATTGGTCAACGTGTGAAATTGAAAAAGACCGGACGAACATATTCTGGTTGTTGCCCTTTTCATCAAGAGAAAACCCCCTCTTTCCATGTTTATCGCGATAAACAGTACTATCACTGCTTCGGTTGTCAGGCAAACGGAAATGCTATCCGCTTCTTAATGGATATTGATAACCGAAATTTTATCGATGTAATGAAAGAGTTATCGAGTAATGCGGGTATCGAATTACCCAAAGATAATACTGATAATAAAAAACTGTCTTATACCCGCCAAGTTACTAAGCCACCCGTTCCACAAAAAACGGTTGTAGAACCAAGTACCCAAGCACCTATAGATGATCAGTACAATACGCTTGAACCAGTATATTTTGATGATCCATTTGCACAGTTTGAACAGCCATTTAGTTTTGATGAACCTGTACAAGAAGGTAATTTATATGACCTTCTCGAAAATGTTGCTCAGTTTTATGAACATCAATTACCAACAAGTCAGAAAGCTAAAAATTACTTCAAACAGCGTGGTTTAACTGACCAGACGATTCAATTCTGGCGTTTAGGGTATGCTCCAGAAGACTGGCAACATTTAGAAAAAGCTTTCCCTTACGACATTGATGGTTTAAAACAACTTGGACTCATCCGTTCAAGTGACAGTGGTCGTGACTTTGACCTTTTACGTGACCGTGTCATTTTTCCAATTCGAGACCCTAAGGGCCGTGTAGTTGGCTTTGGTGGTCGTGCACTCAATGACGAAATTAAACCTAAGTACATTAACTCGCCAGACTCGGAAGTTTTCCATAAAAACCAATTACTTTATGGCCTCTATGAAGGTCGAAAATTAAAGTCTAATGACTGGTTAATGGTTGAAGGATATATGGATGTCATTGCTTTACAGCAATATGGCATTACAGGTGCTGTCGCGACTTTGGGAACGGCGAGTAATACTGAACACCTTAATATTTTATTTAAGCAAAATAATCGAATTACCATTGCCTTTGATGGCGATATCGCAGGTCAAAAAGCAGCACGTCGAACTTTAGAAATAGCATTACCTCTCTTAAATGATGGCCGTGAGCTTAAGTTCTTTGTATTGCCAAATGACCACGACCCAGACTCCCTAATCCGACGTGAAGGTCTCGAAAACTTCCAAAGGCTGTTAGATCAAGCTCCCCTGCTCTCTGATTTTGTTTTTGCCCATCTTACGGGTCAACATGACATTAGTACACCTGAAGGCAAAAGTCTTGTCATGGGTGAGTTAAGGGAACTCACCGAATTATTGCCAAAACAAGGTTCCTTCCGTTATCTATTAACCCAATCTTTCCGTGAAAAATTAGGTTTAGGTAAGCGTTTTACCCCACAAGTTAGTCACGATGCATCGTTATCCTTTAATATTCAAACGAAAGATGAAGACTTTGCTGTGGCAATTTTGATGCACCATCCATTTCTTTATATTCATTTTGAAGGATTACGTGCCTATATTCCGCAAGATGAATTATTGGCTAAAATATTAGCAATTTTAAACCGTATATTTGATGAGTTGCCTGATGACCAAGAGCTAGCGACTTATTATGTTTTAGGTGCGTGCAGCAGTTATTGCCATGAAATTGCAGATATTATGCAAAGAACCAATATTCAGGCATTAACTCAAGCGCCTGAAGTGGCCGATAAACTCGCTAAAGAATATGCGTTAGGCTTACAAGAAAGATATTTACGTCAAAAACTGAAATCTAAAATTTCATTAGTTGAGTCAAGAAACTTAAGGCAACAACTCAATGAGCTCACCAAACAAATCAGTTTAAGACTACTGTCTTAACGTTTTGGTTTTCGCTCATGATCAAATACATCCTGTAAATGCTGTTGTAGCCATTCGAAATGATCAGGGTTTTCTGCTTTAGCAGCTTCACGTAGCAACATAGATGTTGGATGCATTAACTTTTGTGTCAAACGATGGGCTAACTGCTGTAGAACTTGCTCTGGATCTCCACCGTGATGCAAAGCTTCTAACGCATGAGCAAGCTCGTGTTGACTAATTTCTTCACTATGTTGGCGATAAGCATGAATGGTGCTACCCGCTTCTTTGACTTTTTGATGTGTGATCAGTTGAGTGGCTAACTGATTCACCATCACTTCCGCTTCAACAGCTGCTTGACGACGTTGAGCCAAGTTTTCATCAATTACACTTTGTAGATCATCTACACCGTATAAATACACCCCATCAAGTGATTCCACTTTAGGGTCAATATCACGCGGTACAGCCAAATCAACCATCAACATTTGTTGATAACGGCGTTTTTTTAATGCACTTTTGACATCTGCATATGCAATAACTTGATGCAAACTCCCCGTACAGCTTGAAACAACATCAGCACGATATAAATTTTCTGATAACGCTGAAAAATCAATAATCTCAACTTCAACACGATGGGCAATTTCTTGTGCTAACTGATCAGCACGCTCACGGCTACGGTTACAGATAATAATCTTGGCCACACCCATTTCCGCTAAGTGTTTGGCAACCAGACTGTTCATTTCACCTGCTGCAACCACCATCACTGTGAGTCTTTCAGGTTTACTAAAAACCTGTAAAGCCAATTGTGCAACCGCATAACCCATTGAAACCGCATGGCTACCTACAGCTGTTTCTGAACGCACACGCTTAGCCGCATAAAAAGCATACTCAAATACACTATTTAATTCAGGAGAAACCGTTTGCGCCTCTTTAGACAATGCTAGAGCACTTTTCACCTGCCCTAAAATTTGAGGCTCACCCAACATGAGTGAATCCAAACCACTTGCGACACGCATTAAATGTGTGATGGCTTGAGCATTTTCGTAACGATAAACATGATGAATTAACTGCTTTACATCAATATTATTGGCATCGGCTAACCATTTCAGAAGGCTTTCGGCATCTTCCGCCATGGCGTAGACTTCTGTACGGTTACAGGTTGAGACAACCACCAAGTCTTTTAAAGACTCGTGATAACGTTGCTCAGCAAGCAAAGTACTTAATCGCTCTGCATTGAAAGCAATTTGCTCGCGGAGTTCTACAGAAGCTGTTTGATGGTTGACACCCAATGCAAAGAAAGACATATCAGATCATCATTTCGCTAAATTTATGCTATTGTGCAACATCGGTGTCATAAAAAGCATTACTTTGGATCAATAAAAATTGCGTCAAATGAATAGCCGTATAAATTTTAACGGTGCTTCGATAAGACAGTATTCTACCACATTCTTATTGTTAGGTAGCATGTCCTCATATGTCTATGCACGTCCGTTGCAAGAGACCTATGCCGTGCATTCATTTGATCAGGCTCTACAACAGAGTATGGTCGCTGAATTTGCCTTAGCTTACGACGATATTCCTACAGCACTACACAATTACACCGTGCTTGCGATTAGAAGCAACTCAACAACAATTAAGCAGCGCGCCTTAGACGTTGCACTTGAATATAACGACTTACAAGCTGCACTGAATATTGCAACACATTGGGTGGTTCAAGAGCCTAAAGACGTCCCTGCTTTGTTTTATTTATCGCATATTGCGTTAAAAACACATGAATATCAGCTTGCTGCCGAAACTTTAGATAAAATTTTAAAAATTGATCCAACTGCCGATCTTGAACAAATTTTGGCAAGTATCGCACCTGAAAATGCACAAGATCGAGAAGTTTTATTAACTGCTTTACGTTCAAGTGCAGAGAAGGAAAATCCTTCTATTTTAGCGCTTATCGCGAACCTAGAAGCACAAAATGGGCAATTAGAACCTGCTTTAAATACCATTAACCGTGCACTACGCCGTCGCCCTAAAGTAACCAGCTTTATCTTGATGAAAGCAAACCTATTGATTGCCCTAAGTGATCAAGAAGGCGCTTTAAAATGGTATGCAAAATCCAGTCGTAAATATAAGAAAAATCTAGATATTCGATTAGCTGAAGTACGTTATCTCATTCAGATTAATCAGCCTCAGCTTGCTCTTGAAAAATTAGAAAAAATTATTGAAAGTAATCCTCGTGCAGAAGAGGCGCTGTTCATTGCAGGTTTAACCAGTATTGACCTTAAGCAATATGATAAAGCTGAACAATATTTGGTTGATTTACGCAACTCTGCAAAGTATCAAAATGAAGCGTATTACTACTTAGCCATTAATGCTGAACGGAAACAGCATTATGAAACCGCCAAAGCCTATTACCGTTTAGTAGATGGTAGTCTCTATATTGTTTCAAGGCGTAATTTGATTGCAATCTATGATAAACAAGAAAATTTACACGATGCTTTACGGTTTTTAACTCAAGAGCGAGTTAATTATCCGCAGCATGCAAGTTTTCTCTATCAGGCTCAAGCCGAAATTTTAAAGAAAATGGGCAATAAAAAGGCTGCTTTAAATTTATTAGATGAAGCAATCAAAAATTTACCAGATGACCCAGAACTCATCTATGCAGAAGTCTTATTATTAGACCCTTATACTGACCGCGATAAACTCGATAAAACACTCAAGCAATTATTGCAGTTAGAACCCAATAGCCCGACCTATCTGAATGCTTATGCGTATACGCTGGCTTTGCAAAACCGCAGGTTAAAAGAAGCACGACAATATGCTGAACAAGCATTGGAATATGCACCAGAACAAGCTTCCATTTTGGATACGCTAGGTTATATCGCATTTTTACAAAATGATTATGAGGGCGCAGCAGAAGCTTTAGGCAAAGCTTATGAGCTTAGTCATAACATAAATATTGGGATTCGTTACGCTAAGGCACTGTATATGCAAGGATCATTAACTGAATTTAGTGCTGTGTTACAACAACTGAAACAAAAACACGCGAATGATCCACAATTACACCAGCTTGATGCGTTAATTTTACCTACATCTGCAAAAAAGAGTTAAATTTATGAGCAAACTTGCCCAACTGTGCACAGCGATCTGTGGATCAAGTGTGTTATTTTTAACCGGTTGTCAGCATTTTACTCAGCCTAAACCCGCAGTTACCCACCAAGTGCAAGACGAAAAACACTTCAATTTGCAAGGTAAAATTGGCGTACGCACTCCGCAACAAAGTGGTAGTGCCTTCTTCACATGGGTTCAACAGCAAGATAATTTCGATATCGAGTTAAGTGGCATTTTAGGTGTTGGAAAAACACAAATTCAGGGAAAACCGGGTGAAGTCACTTTAAACAGTGCTAAAACTGGCGTTATTACAGCGGCATCCCCTGAAGAACTTTTAGAACGTGCTACTGGTTGGCAAGCGCCGATTACTCATTTAACCAGTTGGATTTTAGCAAAGCCAGCAACTTTAAATGCCCAAATTAGCAAAGATAATGCAAATCGTGTGAGCCAACTCATCGAAGATGGCTGGACGGTTAATTTTAGTTATGATGGCGAACAAACTTTGCCAAATAAATTGGTTTTAAAGCAACCTCTTGCTGAAGATAAAGAAAACCGTATTACAATGGTTATCCAAAACCGTTAAACCTAACTTTATAAATCTATGATTCGAGTTCCTTCCCCAGCCAAGCTCAACCTGTTTTTACATATAACGGGACGTCGTGAAAATGGTTACCATGAACTACAGACCATTTTTCAACTCATTGATTTATATGACTGGATGACTTTTTATCCTATTGAGAAAGATGAAATCCAAATTGAAGGTTTAGGTGAGGTTCAACTTGAGCAGAACCTAATTTATCGGGCTGCTCAAATACTAAAACCGCATGCAAAAAAGCTCTGTGGTCTACACATCAAAATTGAAAAAAATATTCCAATGGGTGCAGGTCTAGGCGGAGGTTCTTCGAACGCTGCCACAACACTTATCGTTTTAAATCAATTATGGGAATGTGGCCTGACTCAGGCAGAGCTTGCAGACTATGGTGTAAAACTTGGTGCCGATGTTCCTATTTTTATTTATGGTAAAAATGCATGGGCTGAAGGTATTGGTGAACATTTAACATTCATAGACTTAGATCAAAAACAGTTCATTATTTTAAAACCTGATTGTTTTATCAGCACTCAATTGCTTTTTTCACAAAAAACATTGACAAGAGACACTAAGACCACTAAATTTTGCGCCTATCAGTTAGAACCTTCTAATTTTGGAAATAACTTTGAGCCTTTGGCTAGAAAGTTATATCCCGAAGTTGAAGAAGCGATGCAATATCTTGATCAATTTGGTCATGCAAAGCTTACAGGTACAGGTGCTTGTGTTTTCACTGAAGTAACCGATGAAATGAATGTTGATGACATTCTTAAACATGCACCATGTAAAGCTTACTTGGTACATAGTTTAAAAGAATCTCCTTTACACCATTTTAAAGTTGCAAGTTAGGGGCGTCGCCAAGTGGTAAGGCAGCGGGTTTTGATCTCGCCATCCGTTGGTTCGAATCCAGCCGCCCCTGCCAATTTCACCTGTAATGATGATTATATTAGGGGCGTCGCCAAGTGGTAAGGCAGCGGGTTTTGATCTCGCCATCCGTTGGTTCGAATCCAGCCGCCCCTGCCATCATATATATCATCGAATTTAGGGGCGTCGCCAAGTGGTAAGGCACCGGGTTTTGATCTCGGCATCCGTTGGTTCGAATCCAGCCGCCCCTGCCATTCTCTTATTTTAAAGACAGACTTAATTGCCTTGCTTTTTGTTGATTATTCTTGACATTGCATTGCAAAAATATTAAAGTTCTGCCGCATTAGGGGCGTCGCCAAGTGGTAAGGCACCGGGTTTTGATCTCGGCATCCGTTGGTTCGAATCCAGCCGCCCCTGCCATCTATTTCATTACATACCAACCGCCAAGGGTGCTTCATGCCCAATCTTGTCGTTTTTAGTGGAAATGCTCATCCACAGTTCGCTCAAAAAGTCGTAAGTCACTTACATATCCCTCTAGGTGCTGCATCAGTCGGTCACTTTTCTGATGGAGAAATTTCAGTAGAAATTACTGAAAATGTTCGTGGTAAAGACGTATTTATCGTTCAGCCTACTTGTGCGCCTACCAATGATAACCTTATGGAAATCTTGGTAATGGCAGATGCTTTGCGTCGTGCAAGTGCTGGTCGTATTACCGCTGTTATTCCTTATTTTGGTTATGCTCGCCAAGACCGTCGTCCACGTTCTGCACGTGTGCCGATTACAGCTAAAGTTGTTGCAGACATGCTTACCACTGTTGGTATTGACCGTGTCGTAATGATTGACTTACATGCTGACCAAATCCAAGGTTTCTTCGATATTCCAGTCGACAACATCTACGGTACTCCTGCTTTGCTTGCTGACTTACGTCAACAACAACATGATAACCTTATGGTGGTTTCTCCTGACGTTGGTGGTGTAGTACGTGCACGTGCTGTTGCCAAACAGATGGGTGACATCGATTTAGCAATCATCGACAAACGTCGTCAAAAAGCCAATGAGTCGCAAGTTATGCACTTGATTGGTGATGTAAAAGATCGTGATTGCGTTATTGTAGATGACATGGTTGATACAGCCGGTACATTGTGTAAAGCAGCTGATGCACTTAAGCAATTTGGTGCACGTCGTGTTGTTGCTTATGCAACTCACCCTGTACTTTCAGGTAAAGCAATTGAGAACTTACGCAACTCAGTCATTGATGAGTTAGTTGTAACTGATACAATTCCTCTTTCTGAAGAAGCATTGACTTTGGGCAAAATCCGTCAAGTTTCTGTTGCTAGCATGGTTGCTGAAACGATTCGTCGTATTAATAACGAAGAGTCTATCAGCGCGATGTTCGATAGTTTATAATATTGCAGCTTTTTCTTAACCCTGGCTTTGGCTGGGGTTTTCTAACACTAAACTGGTCGCAAGTTTAGTTTATTTAATCTTTAATGAGGATTTATCTCATGGCAAACTTCGTATTCAACGCTCAAGCGCGTGCTGAAGACAAACAAGGGAAAGGTGCGAGCCGCCGCCTTCGTCGCGAATCTTTAGTTCCAGCTATCATCTACGGTGGTAACGCTGAGCCTGTAACTGTTACTTTAGAACTTCGTGAGCTTGTAAAAGCTTTAGAAAACAATGCTTTCTTTGAAGAAGTTGTAGAAATCAAAGTGGGCGACAAAGTTGAAAACGTTAAAATCCAAGCGTTACAACGTCACCCATCTAAAAACACTCCTATGCACGCTGACTTCAAACGCGCATAAGTGTTTAAAGGCGTAAATTAGTGTCAAATATTTCGCTAATTGTTGGTTTGGGCAATCCTGGTTCAGAATATGCCCAAACCCGCCATAATGCAGGCTTCTGGTTCGTTGAACAGCTTGCAGATAAATATGGCATTACATTAAAAAATGATCCAAAATTTCACGGAATCAGTGGTCGTGGTAATATAGAAGGACACGATGTTCGCTTACTTCTACCAACGACTTACATGAATCGTTCCGGACAAAGTGTTGTTCCTTTCTCAAAATTCTATCAAATTGCTCCAGAAGCAATTCTGATTGCTCATGATGAACTTGATATGAACCCTGGTGTAATTCGTCTCAAAACAGGCGGTGGACACGGCGGTCATAACGGTTTACGTGATATTGTCCCACATATTGGTCCAAATTTTCATCGTTTACGAATTGGTATCGGACATCCAGGTTCAAAAGAAAGAGTTTCTGGGCATGTACTCGGAAAAGCACCAAGTAGTGAACAAAGCCTGATGGATGGAGCAATTGATCACGCTCTTTCTAAAGTAAAGCTACTTGTTCAAGGACAAGTATCACAGGCCATGAACCAAATTAATGCGTATAAACCAGCTTAAATTGTTGAACAATCAAGCTTGCTATCTTGCTTTTTTAGGAGCAAAATGCGCATCAGCCACCTTGCCCGAATGGCAAAGACAAAAGATTTCACTATAAGATCTTCTTAGGTCTACTCAGGAGACGCTAGCCATGCTATCTCGTTTATTAAAATGCAAAATTCACCGTGCAGTTGTAACCCATGCTGAACTTCACTATGAAGGTTCTTGTGCAATTGATGGCGTATTGATGGATTTAGCTGGTATTCGTGAATACGAAGAAATCCACGTTTGGAACGTAACTAATGGCAAGCGCTTCACAACTTACGCGATTCGTGGTGAAGAAAACTCTGGCATTATTTCAGTAAACGGTGGTGCTGCTCACCAAGCAGATGTAGGCGATTTAGTTATTATTGCTACATTTGGTGATTTCACAGAAGTTGAAGCAAATGCTCATAAACCACGTTTGGTATATGCAAACCCAGATAATACAGTCAACCACACAGCGAATTGCATTCCTGTACAAGTTGCTTGATTAAAGATTTAAAAATGAAAAAGCCCGTAAATACGGGCTTTTTTTATAAGACTTTACAAATTCCTAGCAGTCCCCTTCCACCAGCTTCGCTGCTGCTTACAGTTTAAAGGCTGTAGTTCTTCTCCTCTTAAATTAAATAAAGTCGCCTCGCCTTTTGTATTTACCTTAAATTCAGCATACTTTGCTTTTTCATAGCATTGAGCTAGACCTTCGGCAAATAAAAAACTTCGAGAAGCTGGATATAAAGCCTGCAAACGATTTTCAGGATTTTTTAAAATTAAACTTTGCCCAGCAAATGAATTGTGAGTATCTAAAATTGTACGAACTACTCGATTTTGTGAATCCAAAATAACTTTTGCTGGAATATTGGCATGATTAAGAATCACTTGATCTAAAGCTTCACCTTCGCTTCCTGAAAGTGCTTTAAGAGATTGTAAATTTAATTCATACGCCAGCGCCATGTAGTCCCCTTGTAATATGGAGCGAGGATCAACTGGCTTAAGCTTAATAAAAATACTTTTACTCTGATGCAGGCGCCATTCATTTTTCACAACCAAACCTGCAAAAACTAATACAGTAACTATTGCAAGAATAAGAGAGAAATACTTTTTCATTACTTTTCTCCCTCAATACAATTGTTCTTAGCTTCTTGTAGGAGCAACCTATATAAGGCCAACAATATCATTCCGGACACCAAGATTGATGCACTTTTAGCTAGAAAACTTAATTGCAAACTGTAATAAAGTTGCCAAAGCACAATAGCGAACACAAGGAGCGTGATACCATAAACAATGTGATCTTTATTTTTTAAAGCCCATGTCAAAATTACAAATAGAATGAATACTTCAAAATAGCCGAGTGCAATAAGTACTATGGCAAAAATTAAAAAAGCAAAAAAAGTTATAGCGTGAAGTTGCCTATAGAGATAGAAAAAACTAAAGCACAATAACCATAGACTTGGTAAAACATAGAAAAACCATGATGACTGATCAGCCGAATCAAGCAATGCTAACCCTATAAAATTATCAAAGAATGAGTTCACCAAAATCACAGCAAGTACGCATAAAAAGATACTCCGCTCATACGATATAGCTGCTTTACTCCCTATAAATAGTACTAAGCTAAAAATTAAATAGTTAAGTAAAGTTAAATTGAAATAAGTTTGAGTCGAATGTACTGACCACAATGAATGGTCTAGTTGCAGTATGTAGATAAATCCTATGCTATAAGTTGCCAGCATTTGAATTAAAATAAAGAACCAATGAGGCTTAAGAAAATAACTGATATATAGAATAAAAATCTGGGCAATCAATACCCATAGAATTTGATTCGTCTCTGAACCAAGATGGAATAAAAAAGCAGTCTGCCCACTCACAAATAAACAATATGCAAATTGCCGAATGAAATAGCTTTGAGATTTTGTTAATAAAGTTATAGCTATAGCAACAAAGATGATGCCAATAACTAAAGAAATAGTCTCCCAAAACACCAGCGTAAAAGCTGCAAGTGCTAAGCCAGCAAGCCAAGCACCAATTGCTAAAGGAATGACATAAAAACGGCTTTGGCGAAAAATTCTTATTAAGAAATAACTAATGAGTGCAAACCAAGTAAAAATAATGCCAGCAATCAATAAAAAAATGAACTCATTAGAGTCTTTAAATAAATGATTAATACCATCTATAAGCCATATTGTTGCGGTTACACCGAGAACAGCAGCCATTAAACTGGCACATAGCTGATCATTCTTTTTAAAGAAATAATAGAAAGCAATAACGCCTAGAAAGAAAGCCGAGATCAAATACGGTAAATTTTTATTCGATAAAAATTGGATCATTCCTATTATTGAAATGACAGCGAACCAAGCAATAAAAATAAAACGTAAAGCCGTATATTTTTTTTGGCAGATCCAAAACTGCACAAGACTTAATAGATTTAGAGCAAAAAGATACAGGTAGGGAAACTTCTCTGCCCAAAAAGTCTGTCTAAAAAATAAAAAAAGTGTAAGTTGGCTTGAAATACAAACTAAAGCAAAAATACCGATATTAGGTCGATATAACCAAGGCAATAAAAGCAAAGTCCAAATCAAGAACAATAAATAAGTGTCTGCACCTGTTTGATAAACTTGCCCTATTACAGCCAGACTCAAACCGACCATCAAGCCACAAATGCTATGTAAGGTCTGCCGAACTCCCTCACTTAAGGTATCTTTTACGCTCACCCAAGCAGTGACAAGTAATATAACAGGTGAAATGATGAGTTGAATGCTATCAGGAAGCATCAACCAGTTAGCAGCAATTAAATAAAGAATACTGAGCGCCATAAATACATAACTAAAAATATGGAGATGCTGAATAAATAAAGTATTCCTAAAGGGATAATCGTCTCTAATCTGCATGAAAAACCTGTTTTATTTATAATTTTCTATAAAAAACATAGCATTCACTTTTAAAACCAACAAGTAAGCTCTTGTTAAAAAAACCTATTTCGATTTATGAAAATACTTATTCATAATGAGACTTAGCATTCTACAAAAGCATCTAGCCAATTTTGCCAAGCGCGCTATAATAAAACCCATCGCTTCAGGGCGGGGTGTAATTCCCCACCGGTGGTAAAGTTAATTTTATGAATAGATTAACAAGCCCACGAGCTTAAATTGTGTAATTTGAGCAGATTTGGTGAAACTCCAAAGCCGACGGTATAGTCCGGATGAAAGAAGACGACGAACTGGGATAAATCCGTTTTATTTCAGTGCCAGCCTGTTTTTACATCAGTCCTGAAATGTTCAACCGTATTTTTACGAGAGCGTTTCATTATGTCTAGCTTAATTCAACCAGAACTTTTTTTCTCAGCCCTCTCTCCTGCTGAGCAGCGTATTCAACAAGCATTAGAAGATATCCGTCAAGGCAAACCTGTCTTGGTTATGGATGACTTTGATCGTGAAAATGAAGCAGATTTAATCGTTGCAGCAGAAACGCTAACTGTTGAGACCATGGCACGTATGATTCGTGATGGCTCAGGTATTGTATGTTTATGCCTGACAGAAGAATTAGCAGATCATTTAGATCTTCCACCAATGGTTTCTCAAAACTCAAGTCAGTTTCATACTGCTTTTACAGTGACCATTGAAGCCGCTCAAGGCGTTACCACTGGTGTTTCTGCTAAAGACCGTGTAACAACCATTAAAACTGCTATTAAAGATGGTGCTGTTGCAAGCGACTTAAATCGTCCTGGTCACGTTTTCCCATTACGTGCACGTAATGGTGGCGTGCTTACTCGACGTGGTCATACTGAGGGAACAATTGATCTAGCAAGATTAGCCGGTCTAAAACCTGCTGGTGTGTTATGTGAATTGACTAATCCAGATGGTACTATGGCATCAGGCATTCAAGTTTTAGCATATGCACAAACTCATCACTTAACTGTGATTACGATTGAAGAACTTGTTCAATACCGTCAACAACACGGTATTTAAATAAAAAAGGTTTGGCTTTAGACCAAAGCCAAACCTATAAATTAAAACTTATTTATATTTAAGAAACTTTCTTTTGTGCTGCCAGTTCTTCAACATAGTCCAAAAGTTCAGAGAACTGATTAATCATTGCTTTTGGCTGTGCTTGAGCAAATTCCTCTGCTGTTCCATAACCGTAAGTCACAGCTACCGCCTCAATACCATTGTGGCGAGCACCTAAAACATCATATTGACGGTCACCTACCATTAAACACTCTTCTGGGTTTAATTGCTCATGCTCAAGAATATAATGAATAAGCTCAGCTTTATTGGTCCGCTCACCCGTCAATTCACTGCCATAAATATGTACAAAATATTGGCTTAATTCAAAATGATCTAAAATTCGTTTCGCATAAATTGTTGGTTTAGCAGTAGCAACAAATAAACGATATCCTTCTTTTTTTAAAGCGCTAAGCGTTTTTGCAACAGATGGATATACTTCATTTTCAAATAAACCAATGACCGAGAAACGCTCACGATAAGCCATTAAAGCTTGTTCAGCTAAATCATCATCTTGAGTAGCTAATAATTTTGCGAGTGATGGCTTTAATGGTGGACCAATTGTCCAGTCAATATCTAAATCGGCAGCCAATGGATAGCCTAATTTCTCCATTGCATAGCGAATTGAAGTATGGATACCAACTTTTGGGTCTGTTAAGGTTCCATCTAAATCAATCAAAATATGTTTTATAGCCATTCAATCATTAACCCAGTAAAGTATTTAATTCAATTGGTCGAGAGTTTAATCAAACTCTCTTATACTAACGTAAATTTAAATTGAAAAGGAAATAACCGTGCGTCCAACCGTACTTTGTTTCTCGGGTTTAGACCCTTCAGGTGGTGCAGGTTTACAAGCCGATATTGAAGCGATTGGACAAAGTGGCGCCCATACAGCAATTGCATGTACTGCTCTTACCATTCAAAACTCACAACAAGTATTTGGCTTTGAAGCGACCTCAAAAGAACTATTACTAGCTCAAGCTAATGCCGTGGTAGGTGACTTACCCATTAAATGTGTTAAGTCAGGTATGCTGGGCACCACAGATAATATTGCTGCACTCGCTGAATTTTTACGTGCTCATCCTGATTATCAATATGTACTTGACCCTGTTTTAGTTGCAAATAGCGGTGGTTCTTTAGGTGACCAAGCAACCTTAGTTAAAGCATTTGTTGAACTGATTCCCCTAGCGACTCTTATTACCCCCAATACAGTTGAATTACGAGCATTAACAGGTATTGACGACTTAGAGCAAGCAACCAAAAAACTTTTTGAAATGGGTGCTAAAGCTGTATTAGTAAAAGGTGGACACGAAGATACCCCCGACTTCATTAAAAATAGTTTATATATTGATGGTGAACTTGCAGCGAGTAGTAGTTGTCCTCGCCTTGAAGGCGAATATCATGGCTCAGGTTGTTCATTAGCGAGTTTTATTGCAGGTCGCTTAGCTTTAGGTGATTCTCTAAAAATTGCAGTACAACATGCAGAAACATGGTTATTTGGTGTTTTAAAAAATGCCGAAACACCCGTACCTAATGGACAAAAGATTCCAAAACGATTTTAACAACCAAATAAAAAGGCGCTTTAAGCGCCTTTTTATTTATTCCAATTACTGTGGAATACGTAAAACTTGTCCAGGGAAAATCTCATCTGGATCTTTCAACATTGGTTTATTTGCTTCAAAGATTTTCGGATACTGGTTTGCATCGCCATAAAATTCTTTCGCAATTTTTGAAAGATTATCACCAGATTTTACTGTATAAAATTTGCTTTCCGGTTCTGGAGTCACAACAGTCATCTGGTCATCTACATGTGCAACATGATCGATGTTACCAACAATAAGAATAATCTTTTCTTTATCCGCTTGGCTTTGTACTTGACCATTAATAGTCGCAGTATCAGTTGAACCATTATATGTTACAGATAAGCCTTCCACCCCAAGGCCTAAACTTTTAATTAATCCCAATAATTTATTTGCCACTTCTTGTGCAGAAGGTTCTGCTGGCGTTGCTGGAGCTGGTTGTGGTTCTGCTGGTGCGGTATTTTTCTTACCAATACCTTTTACAAAATCAAAAAGACCCATTTTTAGTCCTCATCTTATTGTTTATAGTAAAGTCATTAAACTGACCCTTATTGTTATACTTGAAAAAAGAGGCACCTCTGCTATCAATTAAGGTTGATCTTGTAAAAATATGTATCTCTCTCAATGATTTTACTCAAATAAAAAAAGCCACCTTACGGTGGCCTTCTTTTTAATCAGCAATATGCGAATTAACCAAGTTTTTTAGTTACATAGTCAATTGCAGATTGAACTGTAGTGATTTCGTTTGAATCTTCATCAGGGATAGTGATGTCGAAGTCATTTTCGAAAGACATAACAAGTTCAACTAAATCTAAAGAGTCAGCACCCAAGTCATCCATGAAAGATGCTTCGTTTTTAATCTCTTCAGCTTTAAGACCAAGTTGTTCTGCAACCGCTTGTTTAACGCGTTGTTCGATATCGCTCACAGGAATTCTCCTCATTGCTTGTGGCGTTTGATTTGCCACTAGTTTAATTGAATATAAAAATTTTTAAAAGTTTATACATCGGCGTTAGGCCATGTATAAACCACCATTTACATGTAATACCGTACCGGTAATGTAACCTGCTTTATCACTTGCAAGGAAACTCACCGCATTTGCGATATCTTGTGGCTCACCTAAGCGATTTAAAGCCACTTGATCACTCATTTTTTTGCGAATGTCTTCACTAAGTGCATCTGTCATTTCTGTTGCAATAAAACCTGGTGCCACACTGTTTACAGTAATTTGGCGGCTACCCATCTCTTTTGCAAGGCTACGGCTAAATGCTTCAATACCTGCTTTAGCAGCAGAGTAGTTTGCTTGGCCTGGGTTTGCAAAATGAGCAACAACAGAACTGATATTAATAATTCGACCAAAACGTGCTTTCGTCATACCTTTAAGTACGCGTTTAGATAAACGATAAACGGCTTTAAGGTGGATATTGAGAATGTCATCCCAATCATCTTCAGACATACGAAGCAACAAATTGTCTTTCGTAATACCTGCATTGTTAACAAGAACAAGTACAGGACCATAGTTCTGTTCAATATGAGACACGACTGCTTCAATCTCATCGAGATTACGCACGTCGAGCGCCAAACCTGCACCTTGTTCACCAAAGCTATCAGTTAGCTTTTGTGCACCAGATTCAGAAGTCGCAGTACCTACGACAAAATAACCGTCTTGAATAAGTTGCTGGGCAATTGCAGCGCCAATGCCCCGACTCGCGCCCGTTACTAATGCAACTTTGCGTTCTTGTGTCATGCAATTTTTCCTTCTGCCACTAAAACAGCATTTAGGGCATCTTCCATTTTGCTCTTACTATCAATAGAAAAAGCTTTTTCAATATTTGGTAAACGCTTTGCGAGATTACTCAATACTGTACCTGGACCACACTCAACAATGTACTGAATACCTTGGTCTTGTAGAGACTGCATGGTACGAGTCCATTGTACAGACTGGTACAATTGTGCCGTTAAAGCCTGACGTAATTGAGCAACATCGGTAGCAATTCCCGCGTTGACATTTTGTATTACAGGAATGGTAGGTAGCTCAATGGCAGTTTGTTCCAAAGCTTCTGCAAATTTCTCTGCAGCAGGTTTCATCAATGAACAATGCGAAGGTACAGAAACTGGTAAAGCAATTGCCTTAGCAGATTGTTCTTTTGCCAATGCCATAACTTGCTGTACAGATGCAGTACTACCCGCAATTACAACCTGACCTTGTGAATTATAATTTGCAGCTTCAACTGAACCTTGACCCGATGCAGTCACGCTTTGGCACAATTCAACTACTTTATCATCGGCCAAACCAAGAATTGCAGCCATAGCACCTTCCCCTTGAGGAACAGCACTTTGCATGAGTTTTCCACGCAAATTAACTAATTTAACTGCATCTGCCAAACTCATTGAACCCGCTGCAACTAAAGCGCTGTATTCACCTAAAGAGTGCCCTGCAAGGTATTTAGGGGCTAAACCACCTAAATCTAACCATAGACGCCATAAAGCGATGCTGGCAGTTAATAATACAGGTTGGGTGTTTTCTGTTTGGTCTAAACCTTCACCACTTTGCGCAATGTGCCAAAGATCAAATCCTAGCGCGTCTGAAGCTTCAGCAAAAGTTTGCCCAACTCCACTAAACTGTTCTGCGAGTTCAGCGAGCATACCAACTTTTTGTGAACCTTGACCCGGAAACACAAATGCAGTTTTTGTGGCTAAAGCTACTTGTTCAAGACGTTTAGCAGACATAAGAAATCCTTTTTGGGTTTTCACTCATTTCTCTGGAGCGGAAATTTAACATTTAATTTGTATATTTATAATTGCGAAAAACAACAAAAAAAGGGAGCTTTCGCTCCCATTTTTTCTATACTTAAGCATCACGCTTAATGCATATCATGCAATTATTCAGCATCAGCTGCTTTAGCGAATAATTGGCGACCACGGTAGAAACCGTCTTTAGTCACGTGGTGACGACGATGAGTTTCACCAGTTGCTTGGTCTACTGTTAATGCATTCTCGGTTAAAGCGTCATGTGAACGGCGCATGTCACGGCGAGAGCGACTTTTACGGTTTTGCTGAACGGCCATGATGGCTCCTTACAAAGATCGAAAAAATGGATCAGAACAAATTCAGTTGTCTTATCTCATAATCATAACACAAATTATGAGTTAAGTTTACCCTTCAAACCTGCCAAAACATCAAACGGGTTATCCCGTTTCTCTTCGACAACGTTCTGAATGGTAGGTTGATGTTTATGTTCACAAGCATCATGCTTGGGAGATAAAGGCATCAACAATAACAGTTCATCTTCTAGTAATGCGAGTAAGTTAATCGAAGCAGGTGTATCAAAATCACCTTTTGTCGAAGACTCACTTTCACCTAAAACGATGAAATCAGCATCCTCATCCAAGCGCTCTATCAGTGACTCATCATCTACAAGTGCAATATGAAAGTCAGAAACAATTGGCATTTCGACAGGTTCCAAACAACGTTGGCACTCCATCGGAACTTTTGTTTCCATATGACCATCTAACCACACAATACGATGATAGGCATCCATTGATAGCTTACAGTCTATGTTGATCAATTGGTTATCAATTGACCCAACAGCTTCACGAGCAATACGAGCAAGACGAGACAATGGCAGTTGACCTGACCATGTAAAGCCTTGTTCAGCCCATTTAAACGGCTCAATCTGTGCCGGAAAGGTATTTGCTGACATAATTAAGGCGGCAATTCTACAAATTCATCGGTACTCTGTCAAAGATTAAGATACAATTTTGTACTTCTTTAGACAGAACTCGGGGTAAATTAAGCAATGCACCTGTTGCAGCCGCAACCTGAAGTTAACACTTCATTACTCGTTTGCACCCATTCAACTCACCAAAACACTCTTTTACCTGACATGGTGCAACTCTCACCATGGCCAAGCTCAAAATTAGAGTCTGAGCAAGTTGATTGGCTTATTTTACACTTTAATCACTGGTTTTCCCACCATAATGTGACATTAGTTCGTGGAGAATTTGAACCAGAATATTTCCCAGCGAATGAACATGAGCCAGCTAAAATTCAATTTGCCCATGGTTTTTTCAATAGCGCTTTGCATGAAATTAGCCATTGGACAATTGCAGGTGCAAAACGTCGCCTACTACCCGATTTAGGTTATTGGTATGCGCCAGATGGTCGAACTAAAGAACAGCAGGATTTATTTGAACAAGTAGAAATCAAACCTCAAGCCATTGAATGGCTATTTGCTCAGTCTTTTAGCAGAAAATTTAGAGTATCTCTAGATAACCTGACAGGTGATAGCGGAGATGGCAAAAAGTTTAAAGATAATGTTTATGCCCAAGTACAACGTTACTTTTCTGGTGAAGCTAAACTACCCGTCGATGCAGCAAGATTCATTGAATGTATTTGCCAATGTACGCGAGCAGGCGCAGCGTTACAATTAAATGAATTTAAACGTGAACTCCTTGATTAAATGACAAAAAAACTACGTAAGTTACTTGCTTCCCAAGTTTGAAAAGTCTAATACTATTTTTAATACTGGCGTGATGGAGTCTCTAAAATATGCTGCATTTACATGTACATCCTGAAAATCCACAGCAACGCCTCATTGACCAAGCGGTTGAGCGTATTCGTGCAGGAGATGTTGTGGTCTACCCTACCGATGCTGCCTATGCAATCGGATGCCAGATTGGTAATAAAAATGCGATGGAACGTATTGCCCATATTCGTGATTTAGGTCCTAAACATCAATATGCAATTATGTGTTGCGATTTATCAGATATTGCCACTTATGCAAAAGTTGATAATGCGACTTATAGATTATTAAAGGCAAATACACCTGCCATTACGACTTTCATTTTACCTGCAACCAGCGAAGTTCCGCGCCGGTTAATGCACCCTAAAAAGAAAACGATTGGTTTACGTATTCCGAGTAATCCGATTTGTCAGGCTTTATTAAAAGAACTTGGTGAACCTTTACTGACAAGTACATTGATTTTACCAGGGCAAGAAGACCCTCTTGATGATCCTTATGATATTGAAAATCAGTTGGCTAAACGTATTGATGTCTTTATCGATGGTGGGTTCGGTACTTTAACTACCACTAGTATTGTTGACTTATCGGGTGAACATCCAGAAATTATCCGTCATGGTGCTGGAGATGTAAGTGCTTTCGAATAAGCACTTATTCTCCTTTTTACCAACAGTTAAAAAAAAAGTATTATCAAGAAAAAAAATACTCTTTATTTAGTTTGGATTTTTTTTACACTTTAGTCGTTAAGCAATTTATTAAAAGTCACAATTCCTTTAGAATGTTTTGCACTATCTGCTGTTCTTCTGCTACAGCTCTTATTGACTTGAAAACAAGTCTCATGCTTTTGAAAATTCGCGTGGCTTATAATCGTAATGAACCAATCACTTCATCAATCCATGGAAGACGTTCCACACATCCGTGTTTTAGATGAGTGGCACGACACGATTCCTGAAGATCTTTATATTCCTCCGGCTGCCTTTGAGATTTTACTCGAACAGTTTGAAGGACCACTCGACTTTTTAATTTATCTGATTCAGAAAAACGGTTTTGATTTAGTTCAGCTCGATATCGCCCCTATTGCCACTCAATATTTAGCTTATATGGATAGCATGAAATCCTTAAATATTGAGCTGACTGCCGACTATATGGTGATGGCTGCTTTATTGGCTGATTTGAAGTCTCGCTTACTCTTACCTAAACCTACTGTAGTGAGTATTGAAAAAGATCCCAAGCAGGATCTTATTGATCGACTAGAAACTTATTTACGCATTAAGCAAGCTGCTGAGCGTTTAGGTCAAATGCCAGTTCTTGATCGTGATACATTTAGTGCCAATGTAAGCTTAGGACATATTGCGCCTGTTTATGAAGGTTATGATGTTTCAGCATTACACGATGCTCTATTTTGCGTATTTAACCGTCCAGAACCTGTAACGCACACAATTGCACAAGAGCCTGTACTGTTAGAAGAACGTATTGCTTATATTGAAGAGAAATTAGAGTCAGGCGACGTGTTAAGTTTTAAAGAATTACTGAATCCCCAACAAGGCCGTATGGGAATGGTTGTAACTTTTATGGCTGTTTTAGAATTGACCCGACAACAAAAGATTAAAATTATTGCGACAGGTGTTGAAGCTCCATTGGCTATTCAAGGGTCTGCGGCATGAGTTTTGAACAAAATAATACCGATTTGTCATTAGCTGACATTCATCACGAAGTTTTATTGCAACTTGAAGCGATTATTTTTGCCAGTGAAGCACCTGTTTCAATTGCTCGTTTAAAAGAAGCTTTTAATAATCAATATAACAAGCAACAGCTTCGTCAGCTTTTACAACAGCTTGCCCTCTTACAACATGGCCGCTCTATTGAGTTGATTGAAACCGCGCAAGGCTTCCGTTTTCAGGTAAGATCCAAATATCGCAATATTATTGCGCAGATTTGGCCAGAGCGACCAACAAAACTGTCGCCATCTTTACTAGAAACGTTGGCTGTCATTGCGTATCATCAACCAGTCACGCGTGCTGATATTGAACAAATTCGTGGTGTATCTAATAATAGTCAGATTCTCAGAACGCTATTTGACTGGAACTGGATTAAAGAAGCCGGTTTTAGAGATTTACCCGGAAGACCTGCGTTGCTAATTACAACGCCTCAATTTCTGAATGCTTTTGGTCTAGCCTCTTTAGGCCAATTGCCTCCCCTACAGAACGCCAAGGAAGCATTTATGGCTCTCGATGCGAATGCACCGAAATCATAAAGAGGTGGACTGTTGATCATTATGTCTAAGGTTGTGCTGTCATGAGTGAAAAATTGCAAAAAGTATTAGCGCGAATCGGATTAGGTTCCCGTCGATATATGGAAGAGGTTATTGCCGCAGGACGCGTGAGTGTAAACGGCAGCGTTGCCCAAGTGGGTGAGCGCATTGAACCAGGCGATGAATTACGCATTGATGGCCGTAAAGTTCAGTTCCAGATCGAGGACGAAATTCGTCGTCGTGTACTGATTTATTATAAACCTGAGGGTGAGATCTGTTCACGTAATGACCCAGAAAAACGCCCAACCGTATTTGATCATTTGCCACAAATTGCAAATGACCGTTGGGTAATGGTAGGTCGTCTGGATATTAACAGTACAGGTTTATTACTATTTACAAATGATGGTGAGCTTGCTAACCGCTTAATGCACCCATCTAATGAAATTGAACGTGAATACGCTGTACGTGTAATGGGTGAAGTAACCCCACAATTACGTCAAAACATGGTCAATGGTGTAGAGCTTGAAGATGGTCCAGCCAAGTTCGAATCTTTCTCTGAAATTGGTGGTGAAGGTATTAACCGCTGGTATCAAGTTGTAGTGAAAGAAGGCCGTAACCGCGAGGTTCGTCGTATTTTCGAATCACAAGGTCTTAAAGTAAGCCGCTTATTACGTACTCGTTACGGTACTGTTATTTTACCACGTGAGTTACGTACGGGTCGTTGGATGGAGTTAGACAAAACTGACATCGACAACTTGGCAAAATCTGTTGAATTAAAGCCACGTCAAGGTACAGGTTTATTTGGTATGGCAAAACGTCGTACTGACCGTATGACTGAAAAGCCAATGGCAGCACGTCGTGGTGGTTATTTACGTCAACAACGTCGTGATGATGAAAAAGAAGCGCCAGCTAACACAGGTAATCAGCGTAAATCGACTGGTTTTAACCGTGGATTTAAAAAGTTCTAAGTAAAGCTTTTAAATCAAAAAAACCGCTCACATTAGAGCGGTTTTTTATTGCTGGTTTGCACTTAATTCATTTTTGCTAATTCAATCCACTCAGCCTCAGGGAAATGAATGGCTAAATAGTCCTTCAAATAATTTGAAGTATCTTGCGAAATTAATGGATCTTTTGATTCATCTTTTAAGTTATAAACCAAAGCTTTTAATTTCAGGCCGCGTGACTTAAGTGCCTCAAGACTAAGCAAAGTATGGTTAATACTTCCTAGACGACCAGAAGTCACTAAAATAACGGGAAACTGATGCTGAGCTACATAGTCAATAGTGAGTAGACTTGTAGTTAATGGCACCATTAAGCCCCCTGCACCTTCTAACAATACAATTTCAAAACGCTCAGCCAATGTTTGAGTCGCATTTTCAATTTTTTGAAAGTCGATTTCTCGATTATCTAAGCGTGTTGCCAAATGAGGTGAAGCAGGATAACTAAAGATTTCAGGCATAGTCAGCTTATCATGATCTTCCTGAAACCAACCTTGCCCCATAATTTCACGATGCTTCTCGATATCTTCAGAAATATCAGCATTACCTGTTTGAATGAGTTTTTGGGTAATTACTTTTTTACCCTGCTCAGTCCATAATTTTGCTAAAAAGCCTGTCGCGTAGGTTTTACCAATTTCAGTATCAATCCCACTCACAAAATAGACCTGACCACTCATTTACTTCATTCTCCGGGCAATACAATAAATTGGATGATATGTTAAGGCATATCCCTCAGCATGCTTAAACCGCTCATAATCTTGATAAAACTGCTGTAAACTTTGCTTGGTCCAACGATGCTGAGCTGTAGCAGTTACACCTGTTGCTTTTAAATGCTGCAACACGGCTTTAGGTGAATCGAAATAGAGCTGAGTTTGTGACTCTGACAAATGCAAAATCTCAAAACCAGCCTGAGTTAAGGCACTGGTCCAATTTTCAAGCGACCAGTAACTTAGGCCTTGTCCAGTTAGCTCTTTAATTTCAATTAAGTTCTTAGCTCCAAATGTTGAAAAGCATAACCAACCGCTGTCAGTTAAAGCTTCATTACAACGCTTAAGCAAACGCAGTAAATCTTGCATCCATTGCAAAGCAGAACCTGAAACAATCATATCGAGCTGTTGAGGGAGTTCTAACGTTTCAACATCTCCAATTAACCATTTCAAATGTTCTTGATGATTAAAGTGCTGCTGCACCTCTGCATACAGATCATTCAAAATTAAATCTTCAATTTGAAAAGCTTCAACAAGCAGACGAGTTAAGTTGCCAGAACCACAACCGATTTCAAAAACACGTGACATCGTACTTGGGCAAAACTGCTTTAGTAAACCCATTAAATTTTGGCAAATTTGTTTTTGAACAACAGCATGCTCTGAATAGCTTTGCCCTGCTTTAGCAAAACGCTCGGCAACTAAGTTTTTATTCAGACTCACAGAAAACTCACCAGTGCTTCAAGCTCGTGTTGTTCAACCATTGACGTTAAAGAAATACGCAAACGTGCACTATTTTTAGGTACTGTTGGTGGGCGTACAGGCATGGCATAAAAGCCGCTTTCTTGAACGTGTTTTGCCTTATCGATCGCAGCCTGACTCTCTCCCACAATAATTGGAACAATATGACTAGTCGACGGACTTACATAACCCTTTTGTACAACAGCTTGTTGAAGATATTGGCTAATATTCTTTAAGTGTTCACGCTGAGGTTGAGCAACCAATACTTTTTGGAATATAAAGTTTACCCAGGCTACAATAATCGGAGGTTGAGAGGTTGTAAAAATAAGCGGGCGCATTTTATTAATAAGATAGTCTTTAATAATTGGATCGCAAATAATGTAACCACCGACTGCTGCCAATGCTTTACCGAAAGTACCAACTAGAAAATCAATTTCCTGAATGACATTATATTGTTCAGCACATCCTAAGCCTTGCTGACCACGTACACCAATTGAGTGTGCTTCATCGACATACAGCATGGTTTTAGCAAAACGTTTTTTAAGCTGAACTAATGCGGCTAAATCCGTTTCATCACCATCCATACTAAAAATACTTTCTGTGACCACAATGATTCGTTCAATTTTGTCATCATCATGATACTTTTGCAGAAGTTGTTCTAAGTGCTGTAAATCATTATGTCGATAACGCACATACTGCGCACCAGATAAACGTATACCGTCAATCATGCTCGCATGAACTAACTTATCTGCCAAAATTAAAGTTTTGCTATCAGAAACAGCTGGCAAAATACCAATATTCATGTGATAGCCACTATTAAATAGCAGCGCCGACCGACCACCAAATGCTTTGCTTAGGCTATTTTCCAACTGTTCATATTCATCAAAGTTACCCGTCAATAAACGGGCCGATGAAGAACTAAAATAGCTGCGCTCTAATGGCAAGCTATCTAAAAACTCTTGGCGAAGATTAAGATCAGCCGCCAACCCAAGATAGTCATTTGAAGCTAAGTTGAGCATTGTTTTATTTTGAATAGTAATAAAACGGCCATGCTGTACATTTTGAGTAAATTGTCTGAAATTACCTTGTTGTTTTAACTCATCTAACTCTGTAGCAAAATGATCAAGCAATGACATCTTAATGCACTCCCTGCAATGTTTTAACAACTTCAACTAATTGTTCAAGCAAATCGCTTAGCTCTTGTTGAGTAATGACATAAGGTGGCATCACATAAACCAGTTTGCCAAAAGGGCGAATCCAGATTCCACGGTCTACAAATTGTTGCTGTAAAGTTTTCATATCAACATTAAAGGTGAGTTCTACTACACCAATTGCACCCAGCACTCGTACATCAGCAATATAATCAAGCTGATTTAAAGGCACTAAATGTTGGCTAAGCTGTTGCTCAATTCGCTTAATATTAGCTTCCCAATCTTGCTCAATTAATAATTGTGTACTTCTCAAGGCAACAGCACAAGCAAGTGGATTGGCCATAAAGGTTGGGCCGTGCATAAATACCCCAGCCTCTCCACGACTAATCGTTTCTGCAACATGCTTTGTTGTTAAGGTCGCAGATAACGTCATATACCCGCCTGTTAACCCTTTACCTAGGCACATAATATCCGGCTCGACTTGAGCATGTTCCCAAGCAAAAAGCTTACCTGTACGGCCAAAGCCAGTAGCAATTTCATCAAAAATTAATAACAGATGATATTTCTCACAAAGCGCCTTAGCCTGACGTAAATATTCAGGATGATAAAAACGCATGCCCCCTGCACCTTGAACAATTGGTTCAATAATAAGTGCGGCAAGTTTTTCATGATTTTGCTGAATCGCTTGTTCTAACTCGGCAATATCTTGAGAATTCCATTCTTCGTGGAATTTGGTTTGTGGTGCCGCTACAAAAAGACGGTTTGGTAAGCTGGTACCAAAAATTTGATGCATACCTGTAACCGGATCACAGACAGACATCGCATTCCATGTATCACCGTGGTAACCAGAACGCGTTGTAATAAAATTTGTTTTTTGTGGTTGGCCCTGTGCTGTCCAGAATTGCACAGCCATTTTCAGAGCAACTTCAACAGCAACTGATCCTGAGTCTGCATAGAAAATTTTATCGAGACTTGGCGGTGTAATTTTTAAAAGAATTTTTCCAAGCTGAATCGCAGGATCATGAGTTAACCCGCCAAACATGATATGTGACATGTTTTGTAGTTGATCGGTCACTGCTTGATTAAGTTCAGGGTGGTTATAGCCATGAATTGCACACCACCAAGAGGACATACCATCAATTAAAGTTCTACCATCATCGAGTTCAATCGTCGCACCATAAGCACGCTTCACTTTAAATGTGGGTAACGGTTGGGTCATTGAAGTATATGGATGCCAAATATGTTCCAAATCAAAATTATCGGTCATCCTCTATACCCTTTTACAGCAATCAAATCTTTCATTTAGCACATGTTAAACCTGTTAAGAATGAAAGAAAATTGCGAGATCAACCAAAGCTTATGAACTTTGCTGATGAATTGTTAAAAATTGGCAGATTTCTTCAATTGTTCTTTCCACCTGTATGTAGGGAAAAGCATGTGTAGCGTCTTTTAGCAACTTATAAGTCATGTTTTTTGTCGGGAAATCCCTAAAATTCTCTATAATTTTGCAAGGAATGACATTGTCATGCTCAGCAAACAGATGAAGCTGTAGACCTGAATAGTTTTTCAAGTTATCTACCAAATTTAACTGTTCTAGCATTTTTAAACCGTCTAACAGTATTTCCTGTGCGGGTGGATTTGCGATGTTTTGTACACTCATCCAATCTTGTTTCGCTTGAGATGAGCCAAGTGTAATCAAATAATAAAAACGCTTTAAAGTGGCTTGCGGGTTCTGTAAAAAAGACGCTTTAAATTGACTAAATACATCAGTAGGCATTGCTGTTTGCCAATTATCGTTAGCAACAAAACATGGATTCGACGCGAGCGTAACTAACGTTTTAGTTTGCCCAGTTTGTTTATAAAAAAAGTCAACGAGATGAGTTGCTATCTGTCCGCCTAAAGACCAGCCTATCACTACATCAATTTCAGCCACTAAATCAAGCTGTGCTTGAGAGTTACTCTCTAAAATATCAAAAATATTAATTAGTTGTGTTTCGAAACCAGCTTTTTCCAAATGCAATTTAAGTGATTGCAAAGGTTCTATCCCTACTCCCCAACCTGTAATCAATAAAATTTTATTTTGTAACTTCATATGCATGTCCATAGCCAACTTTTGCAAGATTATATATTAATATCAATTTTAAATATCCTTTAAAATCAACATAAAAGTTAAATTTCAAAAAAGTAAAATCAGGCATTTAGTGGTGTTTAATATTCTGAAATATATTGATAAGTAAGGCCTAAATTATTCATATGAAATATACAAAAATTTAATTATGTAAACATTGAAGCAAATCAAAAAACAACATAATCCACACTTCACCCATAAATCCATTGTGCAATGTAATTAATGTTAATACTTATGTTTTTTTATTAAAAAAAATGACTCATCAATTCATTTTAATGCTAGAAGATTAATTAATGATCAAAAATATTGGGCATGTTAATA